>NZ_KV832119.1:15843-55171 GCF_001837335.1 Streptococcus sp. HMSC066F01 | reverse complement strand
CGGCTAGCTTCCTAGTTTGCTCTTTGATTTCCATTGAGTATAAACTTCTTTTCAAAAAAAGGACAGGAAGCCCTCTAATCAAGAGTTTCCCCATCCTATCTTCTATTCTTTATTTTGCTTCTACACGGACACCTTGGGTATCAACTTTCAAGTCATGCAGTTTTCCTTTGAAAGACTGCTTTTGCAATTCTGCCTTAATCGCCGGCATCTTGTCGTGAGAAGCCAGAACCATAACTGTCGGCCCTGCTCCAGAGAGGTAGGTCGCATAGGCACCATTCTCTTTAGCTACTTGCTTAATCGTCGCAAATTCACGGACCAGACTTTGACGATAACGCTCGTGGAAGAGGTCCCCCTCGATTGCTTGACCAGCTGTCACCATATCTCCTGCTAACAAGGCTGCAACGGCCACATTGGCGATCGAACTAGCTGAAACAGCTTCCTTGTAGGACAATTTCTTAGGAAGGACACCACGGCTGTCTCGGGTACGCAATTCATAGTTGGGAATATAAGCTAGAAAATCACACTCTGGGAAGTCAGCCACAATCGCTGAAACATTTCCTTCAACAGAGCTCGCAACAACAAGATTTCCATAGATGGCTGGAGCTACATTGTCAGGATGTCCTTCAATCTTGGTCGCCAGTTGCAATTTATCGTGGTTAGATAAGTTGAGCTTGCCCAGCTGGTTGGCCAGTTCAATCCCAGCAACTATAACAGAGCTAGAAGAGCCCAAACCACGCGCCAAGGGAACATCACTAGTCATTTTCAAGCGTCTCGGTTGCAAGTCAGGCGCAATTTGCAAGGCAATCTTAAGCAAGAGATTACGCTCGTCATGGGGAATCCATTTGCCAATCTGGTGTTCAATCAACCACTCATCCCGTTCTTCACAGACCTCAATTTGAAGATACTTGGTAACAGCTACACCGACCGAGTCAAAACCTGGCCCGATATTGGCACTGGTTGCAGGTACAATAATCTTCATCCTATTCTCCTAACACCTTGAAGGTATTCAAGAGGTCAAATTCTGAAGCTTTGGCCAACTCAGCTGAAACATTCTCAAGTTGTGCTTTATTAATCTTATGAGTGATAATCACTACACGCGCCTTGTCACCCTCTTTGCCATCTTGGAGGATTTGCTTGAAGGAAATATCTTGAGCGTTGAAAATCTCAGCCAATTTCAAGACCTGACCTTTTGAGTCTGGTGCCAAGATTGAGAAATAGTAATTAGCTTTGACATCTTCTGGATTTGCCAAGACAAGTTCACGGCTATATTCGTTGAAGCCTTTACCAATAGTGCCATCATTCAAGCGACGAACGATACGGACAATATCCGCTACAACACTTGTTGCAGTTGGTTTTTGACCCGCACCTGGTCCGTAGTACATAGACTCACCGATACCGATAGATTCTACAAAGACTGCGTTCATTACGCCATTTACACTGGCAAGTGGATGTGCTTTAGGTAGGAAGGTTGGGGTAACTTCTGCAGCAATACCTGAAGAAGTTTCTTCGATAGAACCAACCAATTTCACTACATAGCCCAGGTCTTGGGCTACAGCTACGTCTTCTGGTGTGATGTTACGGATTCCCTTGTGGGCTACATCGGCAAATGCAACCTTCATCCCAAAGGCAAATTGACTTAAAATGACCATCTTGTAGGCTGCATCAATCCCATCAACGTCATTTGTAGGATCACTTTCTGCAAAACCAAGTCTTTGCGCTTCAGCCAAAGCATCATCATAAGACCAGCCTTCTTCCACCATCTTGGTCATCATGAAGTTAGAAGTTCCGTTAACGACACCAAGAACGCGCGTGATTTTATCAGAAGCCAATGAATTTGCTAGAGTGCGAAGAATTGGAATCCCACCAGCTACTGCTGCTTCATAGTAAAGTGCTACATTATGCTCTTTAGCGATTTCTAGCAATTCTGCACCATGAACAGCCAAAAGGTCCTTGTTAGCAGTAACAACGTGTTTCCCAGCTTCTAAGGCACGAGTGATAAAGGTCTTAGCTGGTTCGATACGCCCCATCAATTCCACTACGATAGTAATGTCCTTGTCTGCTAAAATATCATCTACATTGGTTACAAAGTTAAAATCATTTCCTGCTGCAAGCAAGCGGTTCTTTTCATCTTCATCCTTGACCAATACCTTTGCTACTTCAATCTCAGAATGAGCTGACTGAACGATTTTTTCTCCATTTTCCTTTAGTAGGAATGGCACACCACTTGCAACGGTACCAAATCCAAATAAAGCAATTTTAACTGTCATGTTTGTCTCCTAGAAATTTTCTGATATAGCCATTATAACAGAATTTTGTGAAAATTCCTATTATAGTAAATCACTATTTCAGTCTGATAAAGAAAAAACGAATCCCATGATTCGTCTTTCTTGATAAATGAAAATTGATTTTAAAAATTATGAACGAATCTTTTGCAGACCGAGAACTGCATCGTGATTGATCAAGATTTGCCCATACTCTTGCAAGACTGAACGACTGATATCACTGTCGTCTGCAAACTCACGCATACGAGCCAAGAGCCAGGCTGGATATGGACTTGGATGATTTTCTACATCGACTAAGATTGTCAAATAATAGTGTCCATTCATCTTATAGAGTTCAGAGGTTTCCATCTGGTAGTTAACCGTCTTTGCAAAAGAAACTAAGTCAGCAAGGCTTGCAAAGCGCAGGATATAGTATATATAAGGTTCTTTCTTACTCTCAGTCTCCTTGTCTGCCTGCTCTTGCTCTTCTTCCTTTGCTTCGACCTGCTCTAGAGATTGGATGGCCTCAATATCGTCCTTGGTTTTATCTGCAATACTCTTTTCCAAGGTTTTGAGAAATTCATCCGGCGACATTTGGGCTAATTCTTCCATGTCTGGTAGATCCGCCAAATCTTCAAAATCCAAATTTTGGTCAATCTTGGACTTGGTCACAAAGACGTCGACCTTATCAGGTTTTGGCGTCACGCGGAAACTCAGCATGCCACTATCCAAGAAATTGTCTGGCATCTCTAACTCATCTAAAATCGCATAGAAAAACTCTTCGGTTTTTTCCTGAGGAACGAGAAAGTCTGCAATCTCCATTCCCCGATCCATCAAATCATCTAAAGTCATCGTGATTTTCAGTGTTGTATCACTGATTTGTTTCATCTTCATATCTAGTAACCTCATACTTTCAGTCTATCTATTATACTAGATTTTTACGATTTTATCAAAAGAATGAAGCGAGAATGTGATATAATACTAGATATGATTTTAGATTTAAGAAAGAAAGTTCAATGAAAAATATAAAAGTAAATGCCTTGGCCAGCTTGCTGGTCAATATTCTCAATATCGTTTTTCCACTGATAACCAATCCTTATCTGACGCGGATTCTCAGCAAATCCAACTACGGTTATTTCAATACAGCCAATACCTGGGCAAGTTTCGTTATTCCACTAGCTGCCTTTGGAATATACAACTACGGGATTCGAGCTATCAGTAAGGTCAAGGATGACAAGAATAAAATCAACTACGTCTTTTCTAAGTTGTTTTATATATCGGTTTTCACCTCTCTCCTGACCACTGGTATCTACTTCCTCATTATCTTCTTTGACACCAGCATTGAGAATCTGAAAGTCCTCTACTACATCCTAGGGGCCCAAGCACTCTTCCAATTTCTCAATATCGAATGGATGAACGAGGCTTATGAAAATTATGCCTTCATCCTCTACAAAACGTTAATTATTCGAATTACCATGCTGGTCGCTATCTTCGCCTTTGTTAAAACGGCAGATGATATTGTTCCTTATGCTATCGTTATGACAGCGACCACTGTCCTCAACTACCTGCTCAGTTTTCTTTGGATCAAGAGAGAAGTTTCTTTTGTTAAGATCGGTTTCGTCGAATTAGCTAAAGCTTCTAAACCGCTCTTCACTATGCTTCTCTTAGCAAACGCTAATATGCTTTATACCTTGCTAGATAGAATGTTTATCACCAAGGGACCGGATGAGAACTATATTTCCTACTATACAATTGCCTATAGTATCGTCATGCTGATTGCCAGTGTCTTGAGTGGAGCTATCAACGTCAGTATTCCACGCCTCGGCTACTATCTTGGTAAAAAAGATTACAAGTCTTATAATTATCTCGTGAACCAAGCGGCATCCTTATTCTATTTCCTTATGGTTCCAACTAGTATCGGGATTATGATATTGGGACGGTACGCAACTGTTATTTATTCTTCTGAAAAATATCTTGAAGCGGGTATCGTAACCAGCGTCTTCGCTTTTCGTACCATCATTTGGGCTATTGAGTTGATTCTTGGTAAACAGATTATCTTTATCAACGATCATGAAAATCGCTTAACTGCCTTCTACTTCCTTGGTGGTGGTGCCAATATCCTATTAAATAGCATCTTGTATTTCAATAATATTTTTGCACCTGAGTATTACATCGCTACGACCATTATCGCAGAAACTATCGTCGTTTTTCTTGAAATTCATTTTATCAAGAAACACCAACTGATTAGTTTAAAAGAAATTTTTATAACCTTAACACGTTATAGCATTATATCCCTTGGTTTTATCCCAATCTTCTATATTTTCAAGATGATTTTCCAAATCAATTCTTACACAGTAAACTTCAATATGATTCTCATGGTTCTGTCTACCGTAGCAACTTGTGGTATCTATTACCTCTTGACCCTCTTTATTACCAAAGACAAAACACTCCACTATGCACTGAACCTTGTACTTGCTAAATTAAAACGAAATTAAAAAAATCCCCTACTGATAAATTAGTTGCCAGTAGGGGATTTCTTCTTTATTCGTTTTCTTTCTTATCAGAAGCGTTGGCTTCTAGATTTGAATCTTGTTTAGGTTGTTCAACAATAGAGGAATTAGCTTCTTGTTTCTGTTCTGGCTTGACTGCCTCGCTATTTACAGCAGCAACAGCCTGTTTCCAGATACCTTCTTCGTTTACTTTGTAACCATCAGGTGTTGTTGCGTTCTTCAACAAAGAACCATCAGCTTGGAAATAGTACCAATTACCATCAAGCTGTTTCCAACCTGTCTGCATAGCTCCTGATTCATCAAAGTAATAATGATCACCATTTACTTTATGAAGGCCAACCAACATGATGCCATCTTCAGGATTTAGATAATACCAGACACCTTTGTCTTTTATCCAACCAGTTTTCATGGCTCCATTTGATTCAAAGTAACGGTAATGATTATCAAACCATTTCCAGCCAGTTTGCATGGCTCCAGATTTGCTAAAGTAATATTGCTTACCATCTACTTGATGGAGGCCGACTAACATATCGCCTTCCTTACCTTCAAGATAATACCAGACATCACCATCTTTCAACCAACCAGTTTGGAGTGCGCCAGACGTAGCGTAATAATGCCAAGAATCATTTGACCACTGCCATCCAACTTGCATAGTCCCTGCAGAGCTGAAGAAATAGTTCTTACCGTCAACCTCTTTAGATCCTACAGCCATGATACCAGTTTCTGGATCCAAATAATACCATGATTCTTTATCTTTCAACCAACCAGTTTTCATAGCACCTGAGTTCGTATAGAAGTACCAGCTATTGTCTTGCCACTTCCAGCCAGTCTGCATGGCACCACTAGCATTCAAATAGTAACGAACACCATTTACATCTTGTCTACCAGTTAGCATGATGCCATCTTTATCCAGATAATACCATGTTTCCTGATCCTTGACCCAGCCGGTTTTCATAGCTCCAGAACTTGCAAAATAGTTCCAGTGACCATCAACAAAGGTCCAGCCAGTTTGCATGATACCTTCTTGATTAAAGTAGTATGTGCTTCCATTGATATTCTTTTTACCAACGGTCTTTAGCCCATACTCATCATAGAAATACCAATCTGAATCAATCTTTTGCCATGTTGAAGGCTTACCTGCTGTTTGGAGTGCACCACTTTCGCTAAAGAACATCTTCTTGCCATTATAAACTTGGTGTCCTGTTAGCATCTTCCCATCTGCCGCAAAGAGATACTTTTTCCCTCCAATTTCAGAGAGCTCGCTAAATCGTCTAGCACCATTTGATTGGATATAATACCAAGAGTCATCTAGTTTGAACCAACCACCAGTTTGCATTTTACCATTTTGGTTCAGATAGTAATCATTCCCTTTGGCATTTTCTCCCCAGTCGTCGTTAAGGTGAAGCCAGCGACCTGCTTGCATTTGTCCTTTTCCATTAAAGAAATAAGTGGCTCCGCCAATCTCTCTCCAGCCGATAGCCATTTCTCCGTCAGTCAAACGATATTTCCAATAACCATCTTCTTGATACCATTTTTCGTCAACTACAGGGATATCAGGGAAGGTATTTGAAACATTAGCAAATCCTTTATCGCTAATATCAAAAACGGTAGCATCTTGAGTTTGGCTCGCAGCATGAAGAACCTGAATATTTTTCTTCTGAAGGTATTCTCTGGTTGAAGCAACATTAATATCTCCACCAGTTGTCTGAATAATCATTTTTGGTGATAAGTTTTCTAGGAAATTAATCGTATTTGAAATTGTCGCATCATAATGGTGGTTCCATTTCATCATATCAACCTTGCCGATAACTGGACCTAACTTATCTTCTGCTCCCTCGGCATTATCCAAATCTCCACCAAGATAGATTCTCTTTCCTGCCACAGTCACTACTGAAACGATGGAGTTGGAGTTATCATCTCGAACTTTTTTCAGATTCCCGTCAGCATCATATTCATTCTTATAGTTGTAGAGTTGGATATCCATATCACCTAATTTTAGATGGCTATCCTCATCTGAAATATTCTGGATAAGAGTAACTCCTCGTTTTTGAGCTGCTCTCAAAGCATTATCATAATTGAAAAGATTATCCCATAGTCCCCAGTTTGCTGTGATCCGATCATCTGAATATTTTTTCAAATAAAACTTACCGACCTGATATCGATTGAGTATTTCGTCCGCTCCACCAATATGGTCACTATGAACATGAGTTCCTATAATAAAATCTAATTTTTTTACACCTATTTGATCCAAGTGGCGAATCAATCGATCCTCCAATACTTGATAATTTCTCATGGAAATTCCCCAGCGGCTTGGATAGCGTGGGTCACTCCCATCAGGAAAATCATAGTCTTCTCCCATATCAATCAAAGCATAGTGACCATTGCTTTCCAGAAGGATGGCATCACTCCCAGATTTTGCTTTAGTATTTATGAAATGGATACGATTGCCCGAACCTGCAGAGATGGTATCTGCATCTACTCCTTGCGATAACTGAATCAGTAATAGAAAGAATGCGAGAACACTATAGCTGACTGATTTTAATAACCATTTATTTTTCACCTTGAAAACTCCTTTATCTTAACATTAAGCAACTTTTAAAAATCTAATCAATCCAGTAGTTTTTATCTCCTCCTGGGACTTGTTGCTCAATAGGTGGTGGAGTCATATAGTTTTCTCCAAATTCGTAGACAAGTATTTCATGGTATTTTCTCGGAACCTTGACCACAATGTCTTCATAAGGCATATCAATCAAATCATAGAGCCATTCTTTTTTTATACCATTGGGATAATAAGGGTCATAGATAGTACAAGTGAGATCTGTTGCTTGATCTACACTATACTTCAAAGCAAGGCTCTCTAATTTTTGATTCCATAGCTGTGGGGAAGTTAAGCGGAAAATAGCTGATCCCATATAACGAGGGAGGTTTTTAAGTCCACCATTCTCAGACTTGATCCCTTTAAAATTCAAAGAAGAAAGTCGAATGAAATATTTGTAGAGCTTCATTTTTTTACGGTCACTTTCCTCTGTGACGACACCATCATATGGAAAAATGTCAACGCAAGTTCCCAATACGACCGTTGGGTCTACGAGGTTAGCATCTCGACGAGTCCTTACATCATAGACTCTCATATAACTGTATGGATATCCCTTTGTTTCTCTGAATGAAATCAATTTGTAGTAGGGATGATTTTCATTTTGTAAAACCTTATACAGTTTTTCAAATTCATCACGCGCCAAGGAAATATCTGTATCATCATCCCAAGGGATAAATCCTTTATGGCGTACAGCTCCTAGTAAGGTTCCAAAATCAATAAAGTATTTGATTTGATGTTGTTCACAAAGATCATGTAGATACTTTAAAATATCCAATTCTACTTGCTTGATTTCTTCAAGAGTTAAAGTTCTTTCAGACATAGGTTCTATTCTCCTAAATTTGACTATATTTTTAAACGTTTCTTAATCCCAATCCCGTCATTTAGACCTTTTAACAATCTTCCATAATTTAAAATCATGATGAGATACTCTTTGTTCAACCGGTGGCAATTGCATATAGTCTCCGTAGTCTGAGGTCAAAATTTCATGATAGTTCTTCGGAATGGTAAATTCCTTACCTTCAAATGTTCCAGTAGTAACTTGTTCCAGCCATTCACGTCTCCACACTGGTTTGTTCATATCCTTGTAGATAAGATAATCCACTTGCTCATAATCTGAGACTTTACGGGATTTTGCAAGCTCTTCAATCTGGGCAACGTATTTGTTCGTATTGGTGAAATAGAAAATAATAACTGACACATAACGTAACAGTGAATTCAGTACACTTTTCGTATTGGTAATGCCTTTGAAGGTGTAGCAACTCAATTGACGTTTCTTTATCAGTTTCGTCATCTTGTTTTTAAATTGTACGTCATCCTCGTAGCCATCCACAGGGAAAATATCTACATAGATTCCCATATTCGAATCGATGCGAACATCTTCTTCTAGCAAGTAGGTATGGTTATCCTGCACTTTCATGAAGGGATAGACATAGTTGAGATTGTTTTTATAAGACATGACCTCGTAACGTTCATCAGGGTTAGCGATAAGGTAGTCTTGCAATTTTTCATAATCTTCTCGTAACATGCAGATATCCATGTCATCATCCCAAGGGATAAATCCTTGATGGCGAACAGCACCAATTAGACTTCCATATGCTAAGAAATACTTGACCCCAATTTTCTGACAAACTTCATGAATATACTCCATGATTCCAAGTTCCATCTCTTGAATTTCTTTAACATCTGTTACTTCTTGGTACCGAACTCCTTCATCTCGTTTGCAGACTACGAGTCCATAGCCAATCGCTAGCCAGAAGATGATATTAATAAAGTTGGTTGAATACATAATCTGACTTTCAAATAATTGACCAAACAAGATACCAAAGAAAAGAATCATGATCAATTTATCAGTATGTTTCTTGGAAACAATCAAATACGTTAAAAAGCGCTTGATGACATAAGCCAGTACAAGAAGGAAGGATACCAAACCTAGAACTCCCGAACTGACAAATATGGTCACAAAAATGTTATGGAAATTCCCACCAATAAGGGAGTTTTGAATCTCAAATTTACTGAAATATTCTGTGTAGTAATCTGGAACATTTCGTACACCATAACCAAAAATTGGTTTGGCACTTCCCATCTTGATGGCATTTTTCCAGATATAGGTTCTACCACTTGGTGTTGTTTCAATCAGATGGAGCTCACCGTTTTTCTTAGTAACAGACGAATCTGTTTCAGCATAGGATTGTCCTTTGTTTAAATCTAAGACAGTCGCAGTTTCAGATGAGATATAGATTGAAGTTACATAGCTTAATCCAATATTAGTTGCAGTAATCAGCAAACCAGCAACTATAAAAGTGAGGAATCGTTTAACGATACTTCCTCTAGTAGCAAAGAAACTATAGAGTCCAATCATGAGAAGTAAAGAAAGTAAGGCTCCTCGACTTTGCATCATAGCAAAGTAAACGAATTGAATCACATTGTTCAGTTTAAGATAAACAGAATATTTACTTCCTTTATGGATCAAATACATAGCCAAAATAATGCTAATGTATGAAAATATCGCACTAGCATTTGGATTGACAATCCCCCACAGACGGCCATTCATGACACCATAGTAATAAGATTGTTCGCCAATCTTAAATAGGATAAGGACTCTGCTTACCAATAAACCAAACGCAAAAATTGCTGAAGAAAAAGATACAATTTGAACCGTATAGGCAATCCAGTCAAATAATTTTTTAAGTTGCCCTGATTGTAACATGGTAAATAATAAAACATAAGTTACCATGAAGAGGATTTCAATCACATTTCCAATCAGATGTCCAGAGCGATTGAAAATAGCTGATAGCAGATGACTTCCAGCTAAGAGTCCAAATAAGGATAGAAATTTGCGATCTGCTGTGATTTCTTTCCACTTAAACAATAAGGTATAGCAAATATAAAGCACTACAATCGCTGACAATCCCTTGTAGAGGGGATTTGCTATCTTATAAACCAGTGAACTCATACTTAAAATCGAAATGAAAACAAATAGATACGCAATCCATAGTTTTGATTTTTCAAAGTATTCATCCATTTTTGAAAAATTCATTTTCAACTCCTTCTCATGATATTAGTTTTTTAATCCAACAATTTTCTTATATAGCCATGGAGAAATGACAAGTGAAAGGATCGCTACCTTGCGAAAAGTGGTGAAATAAGCATCTTTCCATATTTCGCGTCGATGCTGAACAATCCAAGTCCTCAGCTCGGCTTTCTCCTTTTGATACTCTTCACGTGAAGTAAAGATAATTTTATCGTAAACTGTGATGTACGACCAACATTCTCTGTTTATTAATTCGTATTTTAAATTAGGGAAGGCTTGTGAAACTTGAGCAATTATTTGCTGATAAACTTCTATTGTGTCAAATACATATCGATTAACAGATGTTGTTGCACTTCCCTCACGATGATCATAATAATAAACAGGTTTGTCAATAAAGACGCAACTACATCTTGTCTTTAGTAGCAATTCAGTTAAAAATAAGGCATCTTCAGCTAGGTGATAATTTGTATTAAACTTTTCATCCGCAAGCAGGTCTCTCTTAAACAGTTTTGCAACTGGAAAAAATGACGTTCTGGTAGTCATCAGTAGTTCCTTCATGGTTTCTTCTGTTGACCAGAGTTCTGTTTTTCCAGAATGTGAAGGTATATCAGTTACAATGCCGTTTTTGATATGGTGCAGAGGAGCAATTGCAAAGCCTACATTCACCCCTTCAACTGCACTTGCTAAAGTAGCTAGGTAATCCTGGGTAACGAAATCATCGCTATCAATAAAGGTAACCCAAGAACCCGTCGCTAGCTGAATTCCCATATTTCTAGCATTTGAAACACCAGAATTTTCGATATGATAAACCTTGATATTCTCATACTGAGATGCTAAGTGATCACAGATCTGTCCACTAGAATCAGTA
This sequence comes from Streptococcus sp. HMSC066F01, assembly GCF_001837335.1. GTDB lineage: Bacteria > Bacillota > Bacilli > Lactobacillales > Streptococcaceae > Streptococcus > Streptococcus oralis_S. The sequence continues at coordinate 43,905 of NZ_KV832119.1, read as the reverse complement.
GAACCATCGTTGATTAGGATTAACTCAAAATGGGCATAAGTCTGTTGAAGAATCGACTCCACACATCGCTCCAGATAGGCTTCTACATTGTAGACCGGAACGATAACGCTTATTTTTTCTCCCATCATGCTCCATATTCTCCCTTGTACTCTGTGTAGCTCTTGTCCATGTCTGCTATAATAGCATCATGATGCGGTACTTGCTTGTCTGCTGGTGGCGGTGTCATATAGTCCCCAAAAGCAGTGCTGAGATAGGCATCATAGCCGACTGGGATGGGCATCTCAGTTCCTTCAAATGGCAAGAAAAGATTGTCCTCAAAGGATGCGATTGGGTATTTGTTTCGCATGTAGCCGGGACCTGAGCATAATTCCGTAATTCCATCGCTCTCAGCCAGACCATACTTGGTCATTTCTTTTTCAGCTTTTTTCCAAATGCGATAACGTAGAGATTTTGGAGTCAGGCCGAGTAAGATGCGACTTCCCCATTTCATGACCGCACCATGCTTTTCTGGGATAGTTTGCGCACAAAAGAGTGAATAAATCAGGGCCCAACGAACCTGTTTCTTACGCTCAGCTGGATTTTTAGGATAATAATCCAATGGTAAAACGTCCAAGGCCAAACCGTGTGGCAAATCCAAATCCTTTTGATAAGGCTTGATACAAGTAGTTTCCTTGTCACGAATGGTAATAAAAAGGTTACGGTCTACAAAATCTTTGTTACTCTTTGACAAGAAATAACGCTCGTCTGCATAACGTGGCCACAGTTCTGCTAATTTTTCATAGTCCTTACGTGGCATGAAAAAGTCTAGATCATCATCCCAAGGAATGAAGCCCTTATTACGAAGGGCGCCAATGGCTCCTCCACCACAGAGATAGCACAACAAATCATGTTCTTTACAAAATGCGACGAAATATTCAGCCATTTCCAGACTACGAGCCTGAATCGCTTTCAAATCACTCATGTCTCTCCTCTTCTGTCCAATAACGAGTTATATCGTTTTATTATACCATAAAAAAGCCCTAAAAATCCATCAGATACTAAGAAAAATCAAAGCCTAAACCACTTTTTCACTTGTGATTCAAACTTTGATTTTTTTATAGTATTCTATCTCATTCCCATTTGGGCGAGTTTGGTCTGATATTTATTTTGATCAACTAGAAGTCCTTGTCCACCATAGATATCATAAGCGTCTACCCAGTCACCAAGTTCTGGGACGGTGAGTCTTTCAATGCCATTTTGAGCACCTTCTAGGACAGATAAGCCATTGGTCAACAAGAAGCTATATGGTAGATTTGTTGATGTCATGCCAAAGACTTTTCCAAGTGCCTCTGACCCCGTAAAGAGCTTGGTTGGATCTTTGATTTGCTCAAGAACAGCTGACATGACTTGTTGCTGACGTTTGGTACGGCCATAGTCTCCCTCATCATCATCACGGAAGCGAGCATAGTTCAGCAAGGTGGAGCCATTCATTTGCTGTTTTCCAACTTTGATAGTTTGAGTTGGGGACTCTGTCTCTGTTGCATGAAGGTCATCTCCGACTGTGGCTTCTGTCAGAGGTTGACCATTCAATGTTGAGAATTGAGCATCAATCGTTACTCCGTCAGGGAAGAGGGTATCAATAGCTGTTGCAAAGGCTTGGAAGTCAACTAGAGCATAGTACTTAATATCCAAATCAAAGTTGTCTTTTAGAACCTTGCGGACCATTTCAGCTCCTTTTTGCCCTTCTTGTTCCCCAAGTTCATAGGCAACATTTAGTTTGTTATCCGTCTGTTTCTGGCCATTTACAATCTTACTGTACCCGTCGATATACACTAAGTTGTCACGCATAAAGCTGACTAGTTTGATCTTCTTATCCGATCCACTGACATTCAGTACCATGATCGTGTCGGTACGAGTCTCCGCACTATTTTGACCGATACGGCCATCTGTCCCCATGACTAGGATATTCACACCATCTTTGGTATCCTGACCGTTAAAGACCTCTACTTGAGCTGCCTTGGCGTCAGCTGGCTTATTTGTTGGATTGGCTGCTGACTGGAAACCTCGAAGAAACATAAAAATCATCCCTGCAAGCACACAGGTAATCAACAGCAAGAGCCAAGTCAGTATTCGTTTGAAGCGAATTCTTCTCTTTTTCTTTTTGACTTTAGGTTGAGGAGCTACCTTTTCACGTTTCTTAGACCGGCTTCTACTGCCGTAGGTCGGAAGATCAATATCTCTACCCCAAGTTTCTTCTTTTTCTTCTTGGTAGGAAGGGTGAACTTCAGACTTGGGACCTGCCATTTTCTGTTGCAGATAATCAAACTCCCTCCGTTCACGGTCGTTGAGGTAATGAATATTTTTGAAGAGATAGTCATAACGTAACTGCTCGTGATGACTTAAAGGATTTTCTTTGCTCATTGACTCTCCTTTTCTAAATCAGTTATGGTAAAAATCGGGTAGGTCCCCAGAATCTTATGCTGGATTCCAATAGCTTCTAGTTCTTGTCTTGCAAAATGAACCAGTTCTTTGTCACTATAGTCTACATCGATAATGAAAAAGTATTCTCCCAAGGCTGTTTTAAGGGGGCGACTTTCAATCTTTGTTAAGTCAATCCCTCTCCAAGCAAAGGTCGAAAGTGCCTTGTAAAGAGCACCAGGTAGGTTGTCTGGTAAGGTCAAGGCCAAACTCATTTTTTCAGCTTGTGAGTTCAAAGGAACCTTCGGTATCTCTGCCCCTAACACCCAAAAACGTGTGAAATTGGCTTCCATTTCCTGAATATCCTCTGCAATCAATTCCAAGCCATATTCTTCAGCTGAACTTTTAGGAGCAATAGCTGCATAAGGCTGATCTGGATGTTCTGAAATAAAGCGAGCTGCATAGGCGGTACTGGCGGTTACCTCGATTTGAGCCTCTGGATAGTGTTCATCGATGAATTTTTTTCCCTGAGCCAAAGCCTGAGGATGGGAAAAAATCTTCTCAATCTTAGTATGACCAGGAACTGCCATCAACTGCTGGTGAATGGGTTGAACGATTTCTGCCACTGCTTGGATGCGAGCCTGGTGAAAAAGGTAATCCAAACTTTCATGGACACTACCTTCAATGGAGTTTTCAACTGGTACCACCGAATAGTCCACCAAGCCCTGTTCATAGGCCTTGATAACATCTGTGATATTGGCAAAGGCATGCAATTCCTCTTTGGGAAAGGCTGTCTGCACAACATGATGCGAAAAAGATCCCTTGGGACCTAGATAGGCAATTTTCATCTCAGTTCCTCTATAATTTCCTCTGGGCTTAACTTGGTCACATCTAGAATCCGACTGGCTACTTCCTCATACCAAGCTTGTCTTTCATGGAAAATAGCTGCCAGTTCTTCCTTGCTTTTGTTAAGAAAAAGTGGACGCTGATTGTCCTTATCAGCTGCGATACGTTGGTAGAGGGTTTCAAAATCTGCTTTTAGGTAGATGTTATCAGGATTGGTTTTGAGCAAGTCACGATTTCTCTGAGAAATGACAACTCCTCCGCCAGTTGACACAACTCGGTCCGTTTTTAGTAAGTCAGCTAGGACTTCTGACTCTACTTGACGAAAGGCCACTTCTCCTTTTTCAGCGAAGAAATCCGCAATGGACATGCCCAAATGTTCCTCGATTAAGGCATCCATATCGATATAGTCTGGGTCCAAGCCTCTAGCGATTGTCGACTTGCCTGCCCCCATAAATCCAAGTAATACCTTAGCCATGAGTCATGCTCTCCAAATCATCAAAGAAGCTAGGATAGCTAGTGTTGATGGCTTCAGCACGGTCAAGTTCCACTTCTCCATCCGCAACCAAGAGGGCTGCAATGGCTGTCATCATTCCAATTCGATGGTCACCAAAAGTATTGACTCTAGCACCGTGAAGGGCTGATTTCCCTTTGATAATCATTCCATCTGCTGTAGGAGTAATATCTGCTCCCATGCTATTTAAGGCATCTGCCACCACTTGAATGCGGTCGGTTTCCTTGACCTTGAGTTCCTCAGCATCCTTAATGACCGTTACACCTTGCGCTTGGGTCGCTAGAAGGGCAATAATAGGCAATTCATCAATCAAGCGGGGAATCAAGGCTCCACCAATCTCTGTTCCTTTTAAGTCAGAAGACTCGACAATTAAGGTAGCAGATTTAGCGATTGGATCAATTTCAGTTATTTCTAGTTTTCCTCCCATGGCACGAATGACATCAATAATACCAGTACGCGTCTCATTGATGCCTACATTCTGCAGCACCACACGAGAGTTTGGAACAATCAAACCTGCGACCAACCAAAAGGTTGCACTGGAAATATCTCCTGGAACAACTACCTTTTGTCCGATCAGTTTTTGTGGTCCTTGAACTGTGATTTTCTTGCCATCCACACTTAAATGGCCACCAAATTGTTGCAACATATCTTCGGTGTGGTTACGAGTACATTCTTTCTCGATAATAACGGACTCCCCCTGAGCCTGCAAGGCTGCAAATATCAAGGCAGACTTGACTTGCGCAGAGGCGATTGGCAACTCATAGTGAATCGGTTTTAAATTTTTCGTCCCTTTTAGGCGAAGAGGGGGCAGATCTCGCTCAGTTTGCCCTGAGATGCTAACGCCCATTTTTTTCAGTGGAATCGTCACGCGATCCATAGGACGTTTGGAAAGACTATCATCTCCGAACATTTCAACTTCAAAATCTGCACCAGCAAGGACACCTGAAATCAGGCGAATCGAGGTTCCAGAGTTCCCCATATCCAAGGCGTTTTGCGGCGCTTTTAAGCCATCCATTCCAACACCTTGAATGGTGATAACCCCATCTTTATCCTCAATTTCAACACCAAGATCACGAAAAACCTGCATGGTTGAAAGCACATCCTCTCCACGCAGAATATCATAAACCTTAGTCTCGCCCTCAGCCAAACTTCCAAAAATAATCGAACGATGGCTAATAGACTTGTCACCTGGAACCCGGATACTGCCATGTAAGTGGCGAATGTTTGTTTTTAGTTTCATAGTTGACCTCATACTTGCAATACTTTTTCTTATTTTATCACAAAAAAGCCAGAAATTCCTGAAATTTCTGGCTTTTATACAGATAAAATACTATTTCAATAATTCTGAAACAGGTTCAAAGACAATTTTTTCAATGTCTGAAAGGTAAATAGATAATTGTTGCTGTTTGGCAAAGAAATCTGACAAAAGAGCGTTCTCTTGGATTTGTTTGCTGAAAGACTGCATCTTTTCTTGGAAAGAGGCGTCTGGCATTTGTCCCGTTTGCGCCATGACTTGGATTTCTTGCTGGAAAGCGAGGTAGTCTGCAAAAATCTTGCTAGCTTGTTCATCGGCTTGGATGGCATCTTTTGCTGCCTTAACCGCTTTGTATTCTGGTAATTCGCGTAACCCGCGACTGAGTTCATTTGCACTATCGTAAATATTTGACATGATTTTCTCCTTATTTGATGACGACTGTGTAGTCCGTATTTTCTGTAATTAAGCGCTCAGCTCGTTCCAAATCTTGAGCATTTTTAAAGGAAATTTGTAGAATCCCGTGAACATCCTCACGGTTTTCTTCGTTGATGTGGATGTTAACCAAGGAAGTTCCACGTAGCAATTCCAAAATCCGCAAGATGACATCTTCTTCATCGGGAACGTCGACATAGAGGTCGTAAGAGCTATCCACACCACCACGCTTATGGATTTCCATAGCTTGTCGTTGCGCACGCGCTTGGTTGAAAAAGTTCCAGATTTGCTCTTCATCTCCCTTGCTGATGGCTTGTCCGACCTCATCTAGGCGCTCCTTGAAATCCTCAATCCGATCTAGAATAGTCTCACGATTGGACAAGAGAATGGAAGTCCACATACCTGGCTCGCTTTCCGCAATGCGAGTCATATCTCGAAAACCACCCGCCGCAAAGCGCCTTGCCAGCTCATGTTCTTGAGCATAAACTGCTGTCTGCTCCATGAGACTGGAAGCCAGAATATGAGGAAAATGGCTAATCTGAGAAGTCACCCGATCATGCTCCTTGGCATCAATCTCGATAAAACGAGCATGAAGGCCTGAAAACAGATCCTTCATTTCCTCAAGCGTGCCAGGACTTGTCAGACTCGAAGGTGTGAATATATAATAGGCATTTTCAAAGAGATTAACATCCGCAGAGGCAGCTCCTGTCTTGTGGCTACCAGCCATGGGATGAGCCCCGACAAAGCGGACAGGCTTGTCAGCTAAATACTGCTCAGCTGCTTCCACAATGGCTGACTTGGTTGAGCCCGCATCCGAGATAATGACGCCTTCCTTCAAGTCTAAGTTTGCCAGCTCCTTAATAAAAGCAATGGTCTGTTTGATTGGCAAGGTCAGGATGATGACGTCTGCTAGGGGAGCAAAACTGGCAAAATCATCCGTTGCACGGTCTATCATTCCTCGCTCCAAGGCAATGTCTCTCGAAGACTGACTGCGATTATAACCTAAAATTTCATAATCCGGATGATCACGCTTGATACCGAGCGCCATCGAAGCACCAATCAAACCAAGACCTGCTATATAGATGGTTTTTGCCATGAGGACTCCTTAATAGTTCTTTGTATAGTCTCGGTGCTTGGCAACTGCCTCTTTTAATTCTTCAAGATTATCTGATGAGAATTTTTCAAGGATTTCTTGTGCCAGAACCGTTGCTACAACAGCTTCCATGACTACCCCAGCTGCTGGCAGAGCGGTCGGATCACTTCTCTCCACGGTTGCCTTGTAAGGTTCGTGGGTTTCGATATCCACACTCATCAATGGTTTATAAAGAGTTGGAATGGGTTTCATAACGCCACGAACAACGATTGGTTGTCCATTGGTCATTCCACCTTCGAAACCACCTAGATTATTGGTACGGCGAGTATAGCCGTCTTCTTTAGACCAGAGAATTTCATCCATGACCTGACTGCCTTTGCGATAACCAGCTTCAAAGCCAAGACCAAATTCCACTCCTTTAAAGGCATTGATAGAAACAACTGCTTGTGCCAATCGCGCATCTAATTTTCTGTCCCATTGGACATAGGAACCAAGACCAACTGGAACACCTCCGACAACTGTCTCCACAACTCCACCGATGGTATCACCGTCACGCTTAATTTGGTCAATATAGTCCTTGATTTCCTGTTCCCGCTCTTGGTTGACAATAGAAACTTCAGACTGGGCAGCTCGTTCCTTAATCTCAGCGACTGTTAGATTTTCAGGTACATCGATTTCCTTACCACCAAAGACCACGACATGGTTAGCAATCTCCATATCTAGCTCAGCTAAGAGACGTTTAGCTACTGCCCCAACTGCAACTCGCATGGTGGTTTCACGGGCAGATGATCGCTCCAAGGAATTTCGCAAGTCATCAAAACGGTACTTGATGCCCCCAACCAAATCGGCATGTCCTGGGCGAGGATGAGTGATTTTCCGCTTGCTTTTCAGGCGGTCTTCAATGTCCTCCGCAGACATGATATCCAGCCATTTCTGGTGGTCCTTATTGATAACATCCATGGTAATCGGAGCCCCTGTCGTTTTCCCGTGGCGAACGCCCGATGTAAAAACAACCTGGTCACTCTCAATTTTCATACGGCCACCACGACCGTAGCCACCCTGACGGCGTTTCAGATCCTCATTGATATCCTCAGCTGTCAAAGGAAGTCCAGCTGGAATTCCCTCAATGATAGCCGTCAATCGAGGACCGTGTGATTCTCCTGCAGTTAAATATCTCATACGTTCTCCTTATTTTACCAAGTAATCTTTCATCTCTTCCAGAGAAACTGGCTGAATGGTCGCTGAACCAAGCTCTGGTACCAAGACCAATTTCAAGGTGTTGCCACGTGCTTTCTTGTCATGAGTCAAAGTCTGATAAAGCTTGTCAACATCCCAGTTCTCATAGTCAACAGGCAAACCAAATTTCTGGCACATCTCTGTGATAGATTGGGTAATACCAGCTGGCATGAGGCCTTTTCCCTCAGCAACCTTGGAAATCTGAACCATGCCCATAGCCACAGCCTCACCATGCATGACCTTGCCATAACCGACCGTTGCTTCAATGGCATGACCAATAGTGTGCCCAAAATTGAGGTAAAGGCGAACACCATTATCCAACTCATCCTCAACCACTATTTTGCGCTTCACCTGACAAGAATGTTCAATCAAAATCTCTGCATGCTCCAGAATGCTCTCTACAGAACCATCCAGCTCCGTCAAGAGAGCCCACAGTTCTGGATCCTCAATCAAGCCATACTTGATAACCTCACCCATCCCTTCAATCAACTCTCTTTTCCCGAGTGTTTCAAGGACAAGCGGGTCAATCAGAACCCCATCTGGTTGGGCAAAAGTTCCCACCATATTTTTAGCAAAAAGAGTATTGACACCCGTCTTTCCACCGATAGAAGAATCAACCTGGGCTGTCAAACTAGTCGGAATCTGAACAAAGTGAATGCCCCGCATATAGGTAGAGGCTACGAAACCAGCTAGGTCCCCAACGACACCACCACCAAGAGCCACGATCCCATCGCTACGAGTTAACCCTTGCTTGACTAGAAATTCATAGACCTTCTGAACAGTTGTTAAATTCTTTCTTTCTTCGCCTTCTAAAAAGTCAAAAACAGCTACCTGAAAACCAGCATCTTCTAGGCTGAGTTTAACCTTCTCTGCATAGAGAGAAGCTACATGGTTGTCGGTTACGATAACCACTTTTTGAGGTTGCCAGAGTTCTCGCAACCATTGACCAGCCTGAGCCAGACAACCTTTTTCAATCTGAATATCATAAGGATGATGCGGAATATCGATTCTGATTTTCATAGTAGGGTCTCCTTTTCACTATTTATATTTTTCTATTAAGGACTGCCAAATCTCTTCTGTCGGCATTTCTTTACCTGTCCACAGTTGAAAAGCTTCAGCAGCTTGATAGAGCAACATCCCCAGGCCATTGACGGCTGGATTGTCCTGACTTCTAGCCCATTTCAAAAATGGCGTCTCAAAGGGTTGGTAAATAATATCTGCCACCAAGAGAGTTTCTGGTAAGACTATGCTTTCAGGAACTGGGGATGATTTGCCATCCATCCCTACACTGGTCGCATTGACGAGCAGGTCCGACTCGGCAATCCTTGATTGCAGGTCAGAAAGATCTTCTAAAGCATACAAGTCCACTTTAAATCCTGTCTGCACCTGCAACTTGTCTAGATAAGGTCTTGTTTTTTCCATGGAAACTGAACGCACAAAGACTGAAATTTGACTGGCGCCATCCAAAATGGCTTGTGCCAATATTGATTTGGCCGCACCACCTGCTCCCAGAATAGTCATTTTCTTATCTGAGATTGTAAAAGAAGGCAAGCTCTTAAAAAATCCCTTGCCATCTGTATTATATCCAATTAAAGTGCCATTATGATTGACAACAGTATTGACCGCCCCAATCAAACGAGCTTCATCACTCAACTCATCCAGATAAGGAATCACTTGCTCCTTGTACGGCATAGACAGGTTAATCCCAAACATCTGGTAACGGCGAATATTAGCGGCTGTTTCTGCCAAATCACCCGCTTCAATCTCCCAAGCTACATAGACACCATTGGTAGCTGTCGCCTCAAAGGCCCTATTGTGGATGAAGGGTGAAATAGAGTGTTTGATGGGATTGGCAACAACTGCAGCTAAACGTGTATAGCCATCAAGCTTCATCCAAAATCTCCCTAATTTTCTTCATGTTTGATAGCGAAATCTGACCTGGGGCACTCGCTTCATCCAGACTAGCAAATGACCAACTTGAACCCGTCACATCTGAAGTGATACGGGATACCTTGCCCATTTTCCCCATGGAAATGGTCACGTACTCTTGCTCAGGATTGAGTGTTTTAAATCCTCGAGTGTAGTTCATCAGGTCTAAAACATCCTGCTCCGTATGGGCCATAACTGATACCTTGACCACTTTCGGAGAGAGACTGGTCAACTCAGACAAAATTTCCATCATGTTTTCAGGTGTCTCCTGGAAATTATGGTAACTCAAAACAAGATTTGGAAAATCCAACATTTCCTCAAAAACATCCTTGTAGCTGAAATACTCAAAATCTACATAATCCGGTTGATAGAGTTGAGTAACTTCCTTGATGATTTGAACATACTCTTCTGAGGAAAGTTCGATTTCTCCTCCCTCAGCGCGAGTCCGAAGGGTAAAGACCAGTTCGCGTCCTGCAAATTTTTCAAAGATAGCAGGTGCTACCTGTAAAATAGCGTCCTTTGCAAGAAAGTCCGCACGCCACTCAATGATATCGGCATCTTCATACCTAGTTGCATCCAGTTCTTGCGCTTCTTCTATACTTCTTGGCATCACTGAAACGATCAATTTCATCTACTAACCTTCATACTAATCACCTTGAGGTAATTACTGCTTTCATCTTTTTTATTATAGGCAAAGTCTGCTGGAAGACCATATTGGTTCAAGATCTGATACCTTCTTCCTGCAAAACCTTTATCAATTTGTTCTGTAAATTTCTGGCGGGAAACATTGGCAGCATTGGTACTGGCAATGATAATGCCTCCCGGATTTAAAATCTCTAGACTCTGGGAAATCAACTTGTGATAGTCCTTAGCTACAGAGAATGTTTGTTTTTTATTGCGGGCAAAGCTCGGCGGATCAAGAACAATCACATCATAAGTCAAACTTTTTCGCTTAGCATACTTGAAGTACTCAAAGACATCCATGACGATAAAACGATGATTGTCCGTGCTGAGTCCATTTGCCTGAAAATGAGCTTCTGACAGCTCTCTAGACCGTTTGGCCAAGTCGATAGAAGTCGTCTCACCCGCGCCTCCCATAGCTGCAGCAACAGAAAAGGCAGCCGTATAGGAAAACATATTGAGCAAGGATTTGCCCATGGCTAGACCGTCAACCAGACTCCCACGAACCTCATGCTGGTCTAGGAAAATCCCTGTCATCAAGCCATCATTCATAAAGACTTGATAGAGCACGCCATTCTCAAGAACAGTAAAGTAATCTGGCGCTTCCTCACCATAAACAGAGGCAGACTCGTAGTCTAGACCTTTAAAACGAATCTTTTCATAAGCCCCCAAAACCTCAGGGAAAACTTCCTTAAAAGCATTTATGATCAGCTCACGAATCTGGTAAACAAAGGAGTTGTACCAAGAAAAAACAGCATAATCTCCATAGAGATCAACAGTCAGACCACCAAAACCATCCCCCTCTTGGTTAAAAAGGCGAAAGGCAGTAGTCAAGTCATCTTGATAATAAGGCTTTCTAGCTTCCTTAGCCTTACGAAACAGGATTTCAAAAAAGGCTTGATGGAAACGAACCTTTTCCTTGCTGACCAACCAACCGATTCCCTTATTCTGTTGAGAAAGATAGGCGCTCCCTAAAAATTTCCCGTCTTGACTAAGAACTTCTACTGCCTGATCCGTCAGTTCAATATCTGTTAAATCACTTGCTTCCAAAAGAACTAGACCCTTAGCTAGCTTTTTTTCAACGCGTCTGCTGACCCTAATTCTATTCATAGCTACTATTATAGCAAATTTTGTGACAATTCTCAAAAAAGAAACCGTTTAACCAGTTGTACTTTAGTTTACTGAGTGTCATTTTTGTTAAAATAAGTATATGCCATTTACTTTTCCACCAAAACATCCTTTCCCTTATAATGGAAAGAGAGATTCTATTCGCTAAAAATAGACAATTTCAGAAATGAGTATAGAATCTTGCGCAAACGTTTGCCTAGTTCTAAACTTTATGGTAAAATAAAACACAACATTGATAAGCAAGAGGAAAAACAATGCAAAATCAGACACTTATGCAATACTTTGAATGGTATTTGCCTCACGACGGCCAACACTGGACGCGACTGACAAATGACGCAGAGCACCTAGCAAACCTTGGCATCAGCCATGTCTGGATGCCACCTGCCTTCAAGGCAACCAACGAAAAAGATGTCGGCTATGGTGTTTACGATCTTTTTGACCTAGGTGAATTTCACCAAAAAGGGACTGTCCGTACCAAGTATGGGTTTAAAGAAGATTATCTTCAAGCCATTCAAGCCCTAAAGGCGCAGGGAATTCAACCTATGGCCGATGTGGTGCTCAATCACAAGGCTGCTGCCGATCATATGGAAGCCTTTCAGGTTATTGAAGTGGACCCTGAGGACCGTACCGTTCAATTAAGCGAGCCCTTTACTATCAATGGCTGGACTCACTTTACTTTCGATGGTCGCCAAGATACCTACAATGACTTCCACTGGCACTGGTACCACTTTACAGGTACAGACTACGATGCCAAACGCCGTAAGTCTGGTATTTACCTGATCCAGGGGGACAATAAAGGTTGGGCCAACGAGGAATTGGTCGATAACGAAAACGGTAACTACGACTACCTCATGTATGCCGACCTAGACTTTAAGCACCCTGAAGTCATCCAAAACATCTATGACTGGGCTGACTGGTTCATGGAAACGACTGGTGTAGCTGGTTTCCGTTTGGATGCCGTTAAGCACATCGACTCCTTCTTTATGGGCAATTTCATTCGTGATATGAAGGAAAAATACGGTCAAGATTTCTATGTTTTTGGGGAATTTTGGAACCCAGACAAGGAAGACAATCTAGACTATCTCGAGAAAATAGAAGAACGTTTTGACCTTGTCGATGTTCGCCTCCACCAGAACCTCTTTGAAGCTAGCCATGCTGGAGCAAGTTACGACCTTCGTAACATTTTCACAGATAGCTTGGTTGAACTAAAACCCGATAAGGCTGTGACCTTTGTAGACAACCACGATACCCAACGAGGACAGGCCCTCGAATCGACTGTTGAAGAATGGTTTAAACCAGCAGCCTATGCCCTTATTCTATTACGTCAAGATGGGCTTCCATGTATCTTTTACGGAGATTATTATGGCATTTCAGGGCAATTTGCTCAACAAGATTTCAGAGAAGTTCTTGACCGTCTCCTAGCCATCCGAAAAGACTTGGCTTATGGAGAGCAAACAGACTACTTTGACGATGCCAACTGTATCGGTTGGGTTCGTTCAGGCGCTGAAAACCAATCCCCGATCGCTGTCCTTATCTCAAATGACCAAGAAAACAGCAAATCCATGTTTGTCGGTCAAGAATGGGCTGAGCAGACTTTTGTTGATCTCCTTGAAAATCATCCAGCACAAGTTACAATCAATGCTGAAGGGTATGGAGAATTTCCAGTAGCAGCGGGTTCAGTCAGTGTCTGGGCAACAAAATAAACCTATCAGTTACAAGTCAAATCCAAGCGGATTTGGCTTTTTAAGTAGGCAAAAAGACCTACCCAAATGGATAGATCTTTATTGTCTTACAATTTACCTGCTACTGCATCCAAGAGTTCTTGAATTTTCGCTTGGTTGCTTCCTCCTGCCATGGCCATGTCTGGTTTACCACCACCACGTCCATCAACGATTGGAGCCAATTCTTTTACCAAATTACCTGCGTGGATGTCTTTGCTCTTGCTAGCTACAAGAACGTTGACTTTGTCACCGATGGCTGCAACTAGGACAAGCACATCAGAGTAGTCTTTTTGTTTCCAGTTATCCGCAAAGGTACGAAGGGCGCCTGCATCTGATACAGAAACTTGGCTTGCAATGTAACGGTGACCGTTGACTTCCATCACATCCTTGAAGACATCGCCTGCGGCTGCGGCTGCGGCTTTTTCTTTCAATTCTGCATTTTCTTTTTGAAGCTGACGGAGTTGTTCTTGAAGCCCTTCAACCTTATGAGGAACTTCCTTGAGTTGAGGGGCTTTCAAGGTTGATGCGACGGCTTTCAAAGCGTCTTCTTGTTCGCGATAAGCTTCAAAGGCTTCCTTACCAGTTACTGCCAAGATACGGCGAGTTCCTGATCCGATTCCTTCTTCTTTGACAATCTTGAAGAGACCAATCTCAGAAGTGTTGCCAACGTGGGTACCACCACAAAGTTCCACTGAGTAGTCACCAATCGTAACAACACGAACTTCCTTACCGTATTTCTCACCAAAGAGGGCCATAGCTCCCATTTCTTTAGCAGTGTCAATATCTGTCTCAACAGTTTCTACAGCAATTGCTTCCCAGATTTTCTCATTGACTTGCTGTTCAATGGCGCGCAACTCTTCAGGAGTTACAGCTTGGAAGTGAGTGAAGTCAAAGCGAAGGAATTCTACTTCGTTCAGAGATCCTGCTTGTGTCGCATGGTGTCCAAGGATATTGTGAAGGGCCGCATGGAGCAAGTGAGTCGCAGTGTGGTTTTTCATGACACGGTGACGACGATTGCTGTCAATAGCCAAGGTGTATTCTTGGTTCAAAGCAAGAGGAGCAAGAACTTCAACAGTATGAAGAGCTTGGCCATTTGGTGCTTTTTGAACATCTATCACAGTAGCCACGACATTTCCAGCAGCGTCCAAGATTTGACCGTGGTCAGCTACTTGTCCACCCATTTCAGCATAGAATGGAGTTTCCGCAAAGATAAGAGAGGCAGTTCCTTCAGAAACAGCTTCTACTTCTGCATTGTCAGCCACGATAGCCACCAACTTAGAAGGCAATTGGCTGGCATTATAGTTGAAGACACTTTCCACTGTAATGTTTTGGAGGGTTTCATTTTGCATTCCCATTGAGCCACCCTTAACAGCAGACGCACGCGCACGTTCTTGCTGTTCTTTCATGGCTGCTTCAAAACCTTCACGATCGACAGTCATCCCAGCTTCTTCAGCGATTTCTTCAGTCAACTCAACTGGAAATCCATATGTATCGTAGAGTTTGAAGACATCTTGCCCCGCGATAACGTTTTGACCTTTGGCTTTCAAGTCAGCTACGATGGTTTCTGCAAAGTGTTGACCTGAGTGAAGAGTACGGGCAAATGACTCTTCCTCGCTCTTGACAATTTTCTCGATAAAGTCACGTTTTTCAAGCACTTCTGGGTAGTAGCTTTCCATGATTTTTCCAACAGTTGGAACGAGTTTGTAAAGGAAAGGCTCGTTGATACCCAATTTTTGACCGTGCATAGACGCGCGACGGAGGAGACGGCGAAGGACATAACCACGACCTTCATTTCCAGGAAGGGCACCATCACCGATGGCAAATGAAAGAGAACGGATATGGTCAGCAATGACCTTGAAGCTCATGTTGTCGCCATCTTGGTCATAAACCTTACCAGACAATTTCTCAACTTCACGGATGATTGGCATGAAGAGGTCTGTTTCAAAGTTTGTCTTAGCCCCTTGAATAACGGCCACCAAACGCTCCAAACCAGCGCCCGTATCAATGTTCTTGTGTGGCAATTCCTTGTACTCACTACGAGGTACGGCTGGGTCAGCGTTAAATTGTGACAAAACGATGTTCCAGATTTCGATGTAACGGTCGTTTTCGATATCTTCTGCAAGCAGGCGAATACCGATGTTTTCTGGGTCAAAGGCTTCTCCACGGTCAAAGAAGATTTCTGTATCAGGTCCAGAGGGTCCAGCACCGATTTCCCAGAAGTTATCTTCGATTGGAATCAAGTGGCTTGGATCCACTCCTACTTCAATCCAGCGGTTGTAAGAATCTTTATCGTCTGGATAGTAGGTCATGTACAGTTTATCAGCTGGAAAATCAAACCATTCAGGACTTGTCAAAAGCTCATAAGCCCAAGTGATGGCTTCATCGCGGAAGTAATCTCCGATTGAGAAGTTCCCCAACATTTCAAACATGGTATGGTGACGCGCAGTTTTCCCTACATTTTCAATATCGTTAGTACGGATAGCTTTTTGCGCATTGGTAATACGTGGATTTTCAGGGATAATGGTTCCGTCAAAGTATTTCTTAAGGGTTGCTACCCCAGAGTTAATCCACAAAAGAGTTGGGTCGTTTACTGGAACCAAGCTCACTGATGGTTCTACAGAGTGACCTTTGCTTGCCCAGAAATCTAGCCACATTTGGCGAACTTGAGCACTAGATAGTTGTTTCATAATATCTCCTTATTTACTTGTTTAATTTGATTGGCTTTCCAGCATCTCCACATAGTCAATCGCGACACAAAGGGAAATGACCAAATCTGCATACGAGTCTTCATAGACGGTTACGGTGTAGGTTGAGGTCAAATGGAAAATTTCTTTCCGAATCTCGGCAATCACTTGGTCGCGGTCATCCAGCAATTTGAAATTCAAATCCCAGATATTGCCCTCGATACGAAGCCCTAGATTGTCAAACTCATACTTATCTCGCCAGAAGGTCAACTTCTTGCGAATGACGAAATTGGAACCGTTTCGTAACTGGATAGTAAAGCGAGGAAGCAAAGTGAAAAATTCTTTACTAATCTCACTGACTTGCTCACCATAGGCGTCATAGATGGTAAAGGTCTTAGGAATTTGGAAAAATGATCCCTCCACCTGATAGTTCACTACTCCTCTATCATCCTTGATATCGAAGCGTTCGCCTCCAAGACGAAACTTTTGTTTGACAAGAAATGTCTTCATAAACACCTCCAAAAATCAAAAGACAAGTCCATATCACGAAGGGCGAAAAACCGCGGTACCACCTTCATTCAATGAACTTGTCATTCTCTTATTCTTATGCAATTGTCTGATTGAGTAGCATGATTTCCTAGCTTAGATGGCTCGCAGCACCGCCATTTCTCTGGACTAAGACAACTGAAAATCAATTCTCAACTTTCTTATTATATCGTTTTTTAAAGCTTGCGTCAACTGGAAAAGCCGACAATAAACCAAATCTCCTACTTCCGATACATTTTAAACTGTAGGAAGAGGTCGCTATATTTTCCTGTCCATTTATGGTCAAATTTCTCATAAACTTCCAGGTGTTTCATGGTATCAGCGTCTGGATAGAAGGATTTGTCCTCACGAGTCTCCTCTGGGAGCATTTCCTTTGCTGGTAGGTTTGGTGTTGAGTAACCTACATACTCCGCATTTTTCAGAGCATTTTCGGGTTTCAACATAAAGTTGATAAAGGCATAGGCGGCATCTTGATTTTTCACGGTTTTTGGAATGACCATGTTATCAAACCAGAGATTGCTGGCCTCAGTCGGAACGACATACTTGAGGTTAGGATTTTTCTCCAACATCTGGCTGGCTTCCCCAGAGAAAGTCACACCGATAGCAGCGTTGTTCTGAATCATGTAACCCTTCATCTCGTCTGCCACAATGGCCTTGATATTTGGAGTCAGTTTGTAGAGCTTGTCTACCGTTTCTTCCAACTGCTGAGGATCCTTAGAGTTAAGACTGTAACCGAGCGAGTTAAGCCCGAGTCCCAGCACCTCACGCGCCCCATCAAAAAGCATGATGGAATCCTTGTATTCTGGTTTCCAGAGGTCATCCCAATGCTCAGGCGCCTCATCTACCTTGGTTTCATTGTAGACGATTCCCAAGGTCCCCCAGAAGTAAGGGATGGAGAATTTATTGCCCGGGTCAAAAGACTGGTTGAGGAACTCAGGTCCGATATTTTCGATTCCTTCAATTTTTGAATAATCAAGCGGAACCAAGAGGTCTTCGTCCTTCATCTTGTTGATCATGTATTCACTCGGGATGGCAATATCGTAGGTCGTTCCACCCTGCTTGATCTTGGTATACATGGCTTCGTTGGAATCAAAGGTCTCATACTGGACTTGGACTCCTGTTTCTTCTGTGAATTTCTCCAAGAGTTCGGGATCGATATAGTCCCCCCAGTTGTAGATAACCAATTTTTGACTATCTCGACTGTTGATTTTACTATCTAGATGATGGGAAATCCCCCACAAGACAAGGATAATTGCTACAATTCCTGCTAAAAATGAATAGAGTTTTTTCATGCTTGCTCCTCCTTCTCACGTGAGATAAAGTAATAACCTACAACTAGGATAATACTAAAGAGAAAGACAAGTGCAGACAGGGCATTGATCTCTAACGAAATCCCCTTACGAGCACGAGAGTAGATCTCAACTGACAGGGTTGAAAAGCCATTTCCCGTCACAAAGAAGGTCACGGCAAAGTCATCTAGCGAATAGGTGAAGGCCATAAAATAACCTGCAATGATAGACGGTGTCAGGTAAGGAAGCATGATTTCCTTAAACATCTGAAATTGACTGGCACCTAAGTCATAGGCCGCATGAATCATGTCATCATTCATCTCCTTGAGACGAGGCAAGACCATCAAGACCACGATAGGGATGGAAAAGGCCACGTGACTAGATAGAACTGTCAGAAATCCAAGTGAAAACTTAAGCTGGGTAAAGAGAATCAAGAAGCTAGCACCAATCATAACATCAGGCGCAACCATGAGGATATTATTGAGTGATAAAAAGGCTTCTTGGTATTTCTTACGAGACTGGTAAATGTAAATAGCACCGAAAGTCCCTATAACAGTCGCAATCAAGGCTGACAGAAAGGCCAAGAAAAAGGTTTGGGTGAGGATCAACATGAGACGACCATCACCAAACATGGTTTTAAAATGGCTCAAGCTAAAACCAGTAAAACTATTCATATCATCCCCTGCATTAAAGGCATAGCCAATCAAGTAAAAGATTGGCAAATATAGGATGATAAAGACAAAGGCTAGGTAGAGATTGGCAAATTTCTTCATCGTTCTCTCCTTTCCTTGGTCACCCACATGGTGATGAACATGGTTAGGATGAGGATCACACCGATGGTAGAACCCATACCGTAGTTGTCATTGGTCAGGAAGTTCTGCTCAATGGCCGTTCCCAGCGTGATAACACGGTTCCCACCAATCAAACGTGTCAGCATGAAGAGACTCAAGCTGGGGATAAAGACAGACTGAACCCCACTTCTCACTCCATTCATAGATAGAGGGAAGATGACATGGCGGAAAGTTTCCCACTTGGTCGCACCGAGGTCGTAGCTGGCATTGATGAGATTGTTATCCATATCATCCAAGACATTGAAAATCGGCAAAATCATAAAGGGAAGCTCGATGTAGCTTGCGACAAAGATGAAGGAGAAATCCGTAAAGAGCAACTGCTGCGAACCGATTCCGATAAATTCCAAAAATTGGTTAATAGAGCCATTTTGACCAAAAATCCCGATAAAGGCATAGGCCTTAAGAAGCAGATTGATCCAGGTTGGCAAGATAATCAGCATGAGCCAGAGTTGACGGTGCTTGAGACGGGTCAAAAAGAGGGCTGTTGGATAGCTGATGAGCAATGTTACTAAGGTCACAATTCCTGCATAGAGGACTGAGTTGAAGCTCATTTTAAGATAGGTCAAGTTTTGTGACGCAAAGTAGGATTTATAGTTTTCTAAGCTAAATTGGCCTTCAATGTTGAAAAAGGATTGACCGAAAATCAAGACCAAGGGTGCGAGAACAAAGAGGACAATCCAAAGCATGTAGGGCACTACAAAGAGTTTAGAGGTTGTTTTCTTCATCTCTTTCCTCCTCGATCGCGTTAATCAGACCTGCTTCTTGCTCTTCGATTTCTACGTACTCCTCGATACGAGCATCGAACTCTTCTTCGGTTTCGTTGAGACGCATGATGTGGATATCTTCTGGTTCAAAGTCCAGACCGATTTCCTCGCCAACAATGGCCTTACGAGTCGAGTGGATCATCCATTCATTTCCGAGCTCGTCATAGGCGATAATCTCGTAATGAACCCCACGGAAAAGCTGGGTATCAACCTTGACTTGGAGCTTGCCTTCTTCAGGAAGGGTAATGCGCAAGTCCTCTGGACGAATGACAACCTCAACTGGCTCATTTGGCTTCATCCCCCCATCGACCGCTTCGAAGCGTTTGCCGTTAAACTCAACCAAGTAGTCTTCAATCATGGTTCCTGGCAAGATATTGGACTCGCCGATAAAGGTGGCAACAAAGTGGTTGATTGGCTCATCATAGATATCTACAGGTGTTCCAGACTGAACAATCTCTCCATCGTTCATAACGAAAATCCAGTCACTCATAGCCAGGGCTTCCTCCTGATCGTGAGTGACAAAGACAAAGGTAATCCCCAATCGTTGCTGCAGTTCACGCAGTTCGTACTGCATGTCCGTTCGCAATTTCAAGTCCAGCGCTGACAAGGGCTCATCCAACAAGACCACACGGGGTTGGTTGATGATGGCACGGGCAATGGCTACACGCTGACGTTGTCCTCCAGAGAGTTTACGGATGGAACGTTTTTCATAACCTTCCAACTGAACCATCTTGAGCACTTCCGCTACACGTTGCTCGATTTCTTTCTTGTCGATTTTACGCAAGCGGAGCGGAAAGGCAACATTTTCAAACACATTCATATGTGGAAACAAGGCATAGGATTGGAAGACCGTATGGACGTCTCGCTTGTTGGTTGGGATGTCGTTAATCCGTACCCCATCCAGTAAAATATCCCCTGTCGTCGCATCTAGTAAACCTGCAATGATGTTCAGGATGGTTGATTTCCCAGAACCAGATGCGCCTAGTAAGGTATAGAACTTTCCCTCTTCCAACTCAAAGTTAATGTCTTTGAGAACCTTGGTGTTGCTGTCTTCAAAAACTTTAGAGACGTTTTTGAATTCAATAATTGGTTTTTTCAATTCCTCTAAATTCCTTCTTCTTCGTAAATTAACAGATCAGGGCTCTGTCAGACCGCTACTACCTCGTGTAGGAGATTGAACTGCCTACATACATCTTCACTAACGATAGGCTTTCACCCCTTTACAATGGTGGTTATAGCAGCAACTTTTCTACCCCAACCTTATTCTTTCTCACCCAAGATACGAACTTCTCGCTCTAAGGTAACACCTGAGTGTTCCTTGACTTTTTCAATAACAGATTGGATCAAGTCCTCGTAGTCTTTCGCTGTTCCGTCAGCAACATTGATCATGAAACCGGCATGCTTTTCAGATACTTCCACACCACCGATACGATAGCCTTTCAAGCCAGCCTCTGAAATCAACTGTCCTGCAAAATGCCCCACTGGTCGCTTAAAGACTGAACCACAAGATGGGTATTCTAATGGTTGTTTGAGTTCACGTAGGTGCGTCAAGCGGTCCATTTCTTGCTTGATAACCTGATGATTCCCTGGAGATAGGGCAAATTTAGCTGACAAGACAATAGCCCCAGAATCCTGAATAGCTGAATGACGGTAACCAAAAGCCAAGTCCTTGACTGACAAGGTCTCGATTTCCCCTTCCTTGGTCAAAATTTGACAAGACTGCAAGATATGAGCAATCTCTCCTCCATAGGCACCCGCATTCATAAAGATAGCTCCTCCGATGCTTCCAGGAATCCCACAAGCAAACTCAAAACCAGTCAAACTATGACGGAGGGCAATACGTGTTGTTTCGATCAAGTTCGCTCCTGCTTCCGCTTCAATGGTATAGCCATCAACTGAAACGTTATTAAGCTTATCGCACAAGATGACAAAACCACGGATTCCACCTTCACGAACGATGATATTACTAGCATTTCCTAGCACCATCCAAGGAATATTCTCTTGATTGGCAAATTGGACGACACGGGCCATCTCATAGCGATTGCGTGGCAAAACTAGATAATCCGCTCGACCTCCTACCTTGGTATAGGTATAGGTCTTCAAAGGTTCCTTAAAACGAATATCGATTCCTTCTAGGATTTCAAGCATTTTTTCTTTTACTGACATGTCACTCTTCCTTTTTCAAAATTCATTCCATTATACCATTTTTAGAGACATTTGACGACCATAAAAAGAGCTTGTTTTATCCTTACATAAAAAAAGAGGTCTCCCCTCTTTTTATGATTTTTTCCAAAATGTAAATTTTGTCAGCCAGATAAAGACTAAAAGTTCTACGAGAAGAACAAACTCAACTAGAAGCGGATTCGCAATCCAGCCCACTTGAGATAGAGCTGGAGCTAAGTCGAACAAGGCATGTAATCCATAGGCAGCAACGAGATAAATCCATTTCTTTTGACGGACACTTTGATAGACCCAGACAGTAAGGCTAATTTGGAGAACCAGAGCAAGGACACGCTCAACTCCTAGTAGATAGATCTGCCATGCTGATAGAGACTGAACTGTTTCTAATGTACTCTTTGTAAGAAGATTCGCCGCATCAGTATTTGATGACTGTACTAGTGAAAAGAGGATCAAAAGGCTAATCAAACTTCCCATTCCGAGGTAGAGCATCTCTAAGCCTCCATGTCCTAAGCCATAAGCCCAAGCATCTCGATCTTCCAACTTTCTCTTTTTCTCCAACCATTTAAAAAAGACAAAACGGGCCGTCTCTTCAAAGAGGGCAGCCATGGCAATCCCATAAAGGACGTATAAGAAAGGCTGCTCCTGCATGAGCGGAATGGTTCCATCTTTTTGCGGATGGAGTACCAGAAGATGAACCATCTTCTCTAACACTTGAGAAGAAACAAAAAATGCGATTGCCCCCAAGCCCATCACTGCAAGAGAGATTTTAAACCGTTTTTTGGCATACCAAGTTCCACCTACTAGAATGAGAACTAAAGCGATCATGGTGAGGATAATATGTACTGTCATCTTTTTCTCCTATTCTGACTTATCAATATCTTTCTTCATCTCGTCAACGTTAAATTTGGCAAATAAATACTGGCGATCTTGGACTGGAAAACGTTGGTCCAACTGGTCGACTGCCCCAACCTCGATCATTCCTTCTTTGATAACAAAGTCCATCACATGCCCACCAAAGGTCAAATCATCTGAGATAAAATGCAAATGGTAACCTGCAACACTCACTCCATGGAAAATCTCCGGTGTCCAAAATCCAACAATGGTTCCCGATACATTTTCACGGCTATATTCAGGTTGGTGTGTCGCGACATCAGCAAACTTGGTATCAGGTGTGGATTTGGGAATCATCCGTACGTGCATTTGTGAAAATTCGCCATGAATCTTGATGGAACGAAAAAGATTTTCCCCATCATAGTAGGACTCAATTCGCTTTTCCAATTCCTTGTCCGTCATCTCAAAGCGCTGACGAAAAATCACTTCTGCCTGATGAGGAACCACTGCTGCATATGGAATAAGAGCATCCGCTGCCACCTCGACGATTTCAGGCGTTTGTCCAGACCCCTTGGCTTGATAAGCCTTACCATCAAGGACAATCAATTCCCCGTCAATCGAATCCAATGTTCCCAAGCCGAGGTCACCATGTTCCAGCAATTCTCCCACTGTCATGGTTCCGCCATAGAGACCTGCCATTAGGGCACCTAGAGTATTGTATTGAAATAATTTAACCGGTTCCTGCACTTTTCTATCCATTCTCTTTCTTATCTTCTTTTCAATGAATCATCATACTTTCTAAGTATACCACATTTGCTCCTAGTTGTGAAAGGAAGAAATGATTTTCCCATTGCCAAGCAGGCAAAAAAAAGGTACAATGTAACAAAATCAACGGAGGTCTGGAATGAAGAAAGAAAGTAAATACCAAGCAGTCGTTTCCTTTCTCAAAAAAGGTATCGAATCAGGAAAATTTCCAACAGGTAGCCGACTTCCCTCTATCCGTCAACTGAGCCAAGACTTCCACTGTAGCAAGGACACTATCCAGCGAGCCCTGCTGGAATTACGCCATGAACAATACCTCTATGCCAAACCCCAAAGTGGCTACTATGTTCTAGAACAAGGACAGCACCAAGACTTGGAAATCGAAGTCACTGACGAACATGCCAGTGCCTATGACGACTTCCGACTCTGTGTCAACGAAACCCTGATAGGTCGAGAAAACTACCTCTTCAACTACTATGATAACCAAGAAGGCCTTGAGGAACTCAGACAATCTGTCCATCAACTCCTCTTTGACCAAGCCCTCTACTGTAAACCCGACCAACTGGTTCTAACTTCTGGCACCCAGCAAGCTCTCTTTATCCTTTCTCAGATTAACTTTCCAAGCGAGGGAGCTGAGATTTTGGTCGAACAGCCGACCTACCACCGGATGAATCGCCTCTTGGTCGCTCAAGGATTAGCCTACCAGACCATTGAACGCCGAATTGATGGCATCAACCTTGAAGAACTGGAAAAACAATTCAAATCCGGGAAAATCAAATTTTTCTACACCATTCCTCGCTTCCACTATCCTCTAGGTCATTCCTATTCTGATCAGGAAAAAAGGGCTATTCTGGATCTAGCAAACCAGTATGGTGTATATATCGTCGAGGATGATTATCTAGGTGACTTAGACTCTAAAAAGGGACAAACCTTCCACTATCTGGATACTGAGGATCGGGTCATTTATATCAAGTCCTTCTCAACTAGTCTCTTTCCAGCCCTTCGTATTACCGCTCTCATTCTCCCAAATGCCCTAAAAGAGGCCTTTGTTTCCTACAAAAATATCCTAGACTATGACAGCAATCTCATCATGCAAAAGGCTCTTTCTCTTTACATCGATAGCCAGTTATTTGAAAAAAATCGATTGGCCAGACTGACCCTTCAAGAGAACTATCAGGCTCAGATAAAGAAAGTGCTTGAAGAAAACACCTGTCCCTTGCCCCACTATCCTCTACACGATGGTCTTTTGCTTGATTTGAGACACTATCCTAAGATTGCCAGTTTGAAACACAGCTCACTCAAATTAGACTTTTTTGAGAAGGCTTATTTGGACGCCTGTCCTTATCAGTTTGCCAAAGTCTCTCTCGAAAATCTAGAAGAGCTATTAGAATACATAAAAGCAGAATTGGATTAAAGTCCAACTCTGCTTTTTCTTATTGTTCAACTTCTGTTAGTTTCGCTGCTTTTTCTAGATAGTTTTGATAGGTCCCGTCATCTTTCAGTTTTTGGATAACCTTATCTACTACTGCTTTCAAGTCTGATTGATCCTTCTTGATAGCAACGGCATTGGCTTCGCCATCTTTCATTGTCAAGTTAACAGATGCAACGACAAGGTCTGAGTTTTTACCTGCGTAGCTAAGAGCAACTGGTTCATCCATATGAACAGCATCCACTTTCCCAGCCTGCAATTCATTGACGGCTTCCCCCATATTGGTCAAGGATGTCAATTGGGCATTTGGCAATTGTTCCTTGACCATGGTTTCTGGCACAGTTCCCTTTTGAGCTGCGATATTTGCACTTGCGAGGTTTGAAAGATCCTTGTATTTGTCTAAATCGGCTTTTCTAACCAAAAAACTCATCTTATTTTCATAGTAAGGGATTGAAAAGTCAAAGACTTCCTTTCTCTCATCTGTAGCACTAATTCCTGCTATGGCTAAGTCAGCCTTTCCAGTTTGAAGGCTAGTCAAGACATTGTCAAAACTCATACTAGAGATTTCAAGTTTAACCCCAAGCTCGTCTGCAATTGCTTGAGCCATATCAATATCTGCTCCAACTACCTGGTTTTTCCCATCTACCAAGGCTTGGAATTCAAATGGCGCATAGTCTGGGCTGGTCGCAACAACTAGCTTTCCTTTTTGTTTAATAGCGTCCACAGCAGACTGGGAACTATCCATTCCTGACTGGCAAGCTACTAAAACCACACTGGCAAGCATGCTACACACAACTAATATCCATTTCTTAAATTTCATAAATAAACGACCTTTCTGTTAATTATGAATAATTATAACTCTTTTAAAAATAGTTGTCAACCCTTTTAGAGATTTTGATTGTAAAACAATTCTTTTCATAAAAAAAGAAGACTGATTTATTTTAATCAGCCTTTTCTTCTGTATATTTAAACCGTTTCTTATAGTTCGACAATCTTACCTGTTTCAAAGTAAACAACCCATTCACAGATATTCTTTGCGTAGTCTCCGATACGTTCCAAGAAAGAAATGACCTGGAAGTAATCACGGCCTGTAACGATAGCTTCAGGATTTTTCCTAATTTCTTCTGTAGCCAAATCTCGGATGCTATCAAAGTAATGGTTGATTTTTTCATCCATAGCCGCTACTTCGTAGGCTTGATCCACAGAACCGTTGAGATAGAGATCTAGAGCTGCTTCGACGAAGTTTTTCACGTCGCGTCCCATCTTTTTGATTTCTTCTTCAACAGAAGGGATACGTTGCTCTCCCTTCATACGAATGGTCGCCTCAGCGATAGACACTGCATGATCTCCCATGCGTTCCACGTCTGAAACTGCCTTGAGAACGGTCAAGACGGTACGAAGGTCTTGAGAAACAGGTTGTTGGAGAGCGATCATTTCAAATGATTTCTTTTCCAACTTCACTTCATACTCATTTACTTCTGCATCGTCTTCGATGACTTCTTTTGCCAAATCACGGTCATGCGTAACAAAGGCACGCACTGTACGATTGATCTGCGAGAGCACTTCTTGTCCCATAGCATAGAACTGGTTGTGCAATTTCTCCAAATCTTCTTCAAATTGAGATCGTAACATCATTCAACTCCTTATCCAAATTTTCCTGTAATATAATCTTCTGTTTCCTTGTTTTGTGGGTCTAGGAACATCTTCTTCGTATCGTTAAACTCAATCAAATCCCCATCTAGGAAAAATCCTGTTTTATCAGAGATACGTGAGGCTTGTTGCATCGAACGCGTTACCAAGAGCATGGTGTATTTATCTTTCAGACCATACAAGGTTTCCTCAATCTTACCTGCAGAAATAGGATCCAAAGCTGAAGTTGGTTCATCTAAGAGGATGATTTTTGGACTGGTTGCTAAGACACGAGCTACACAAACACGTTGTTGTTGTCCACCTGAGAGACCAATGGCCGAATCATGCAAACGATCCTTTACTTCATCCCAGATAGAAGCACGTTGCAAGGCCTTTTCTACTGCTTCATCAAGAACTTGCTTGTCCTTAACCCCATTGATACGCAGCCCATAGATAACATTTTCGTAGATAGACATAGGGAAGGGATTGGGCTGTTGAAAGACCATACCAATTTCCTTACGCAATTCAACCGTATCGGTACGGGGGCTGTAGATATTGTGACCATTATAGACCACTGATCCAGTTGTTGTCACCTCAGGATTTAGATCGCCCATGCGGTTGATGGCTTTGAGCAGGGTAGACTTCCCTGATCCAGAAGGACCAATCAAGGCTGTTATTTCCTTAGGTTGGAAAGAAAGGGAAACACTATTCAAGGCCTTCTTTTTATTGTAATAAACGGACAGGTCTGACACCTGTAAAATCGCTTCTGACATACCGTTTCCTTTCTAACCAAAGTGTCCCGTTACATAGTCATTGGTTGACTGTAACTTAGCATTTTGGAAAATATTGGATGTCTTATCATACTCAATCAAATCACCCAAGTAGAAAAATCCTGTGTAGTCACTTGCACGCGCAGCCTGTTGCATACTGTGGGTAACGATGATGATGGTAAAGTCCTTCTTCAATTCCAACATGGTTTCTTCCAGCTGGGCTGTCGCAATCGGATCCAAAGCTGACGCAGGCTCATCCATCAAGAGGATATCTGGCTTGACAGAAATGGCTCGAGCGATACAGAGACGTTGTTGCTGACCACCAGAAAGCATCAAGGCTGATTTGTGGAGGTCGTCTTTGACCTGATCCCACAGGGCAGCCTGTCTTAGAGAGGTTTCTACAATTTCATCAAGTACTTTCTTATCCTTGACTCCTGCACGTTCATGAGCAAAAGTGATGTTGCGATAAATAGACTTAGCAAATGGATTTGGACGTTGGAAGACCATTCCGATATGCTTCCGCATCTCATAGACATTGATTTCTGGACGGTTGACGTCAATCCCTCGGTAGAGGATTTGACCTGTGACCTTGGCAATATCAATGGTATCATTCATCCGATTGAGACTGCGAAGATAGGTAGATTTCCCTGATCCAGAAGGGCCAATCAAGGCTGTAATTTTATTTTTTTCAAATTGCATATCGATGCCCTTGATGGATTCATTTTTACCATAGTAAACATGTAAATCCTTAGTAGAGAGGGCCACTTTTTCTTCAGGGAAGGTGATGATATGCTTTTCATCCCAGTTATATTTTGACATGGCTTCTCCTTTAGGCAGCGGTTAATTTCTTGTGTAGGTAGCTTCCGAGTTTGCGTGCCCCAAAGTTAAAAATCAAGATAAAGATGAGAAGCACGGCGGCAGAACCAGCAGATACGATGGTAGCATCAGGAATAGTTCCTTCACTGTTGACCTTCCAGATGTGGACAGCCAGGGTTTCTGCTTGACGGAAGATTGAGATAGGGCTGGTAACACTGAGGATATTCCAGTTAGACCAGTCAAGAGCTGGAGCGGATTGTCCTGCCGTATAGATAAGAGCG
>NZ_KV832119.1:591-15743 GCF_001837335.1 Streptococcus sp. HMSC066F01 | reverse complement strand
AGATACGACCAGATGCCAAGACAACACCCGTTACGATACCTGGAAGGGCTTCTGGAATGACGACATGGACCACCGTCTCCCAACGAGAAATTCCAAGGGCCAAACCAGCCTCACGTTGCGTATGGTGAACGTGTTTTAAACTGTCCTCAACATTTCGAGTCATCTGAGGGAGGTTAAAGACTGTCAAGGCCAAGGCACCTGAAATGATTGAAAATCCATACTCAAACTGGACTACAAAGATCAAGTAACCAAAGAGACCCACAACGACTGATGGTAGAGAAGACAAAATCTCAATACAGGTACGAATAAAATTGGTCACAGGTCCTTTTTTGGCATACTCAGCGAGGAAAACACCAGCTCCCATAGATAGGGGAACAGAAATGATCAAGGTAATGACCAGAAGGAAGAAGGAATTGTAGAGCTGAATCCCAATACCCCCACCTGCTTGATAAGAGGAAGACTTCCCAGTCAAGAAAGACCAAGAGATATGAGGTAACCCTCGAACCAGGATGTAGAGAATCAAGGACGCCCAGATGGTCACGATGATACCCGCGATGGTATAGAGGACAGCTGTTGCAAGTTTATCTAATTTCTTAGCGTGCATAGTTTTTCTTTCCTCTTTCTTTCGTAATCAATTTAATCACACTGTTAAAGGCCAAACTCATTAAGAGCAATACCAAGGCCAGTGACCAGAGAACGTTATTATCAACCGTTCCCATGACGGTATTTCCGATCCCCATAGTCAATACAGATGTCAAGGTCGCAGCTGGTGTTGTTAGCGAGGTTGGGACAACGGCTGAGTTTCCGACAACCATCTGAATGGCAAGGGCTTCACCAAAGGCACGCGCCATCCCAAAGACCACTGCAGTGAAAATCCCTGAACGTGCTGCTTTCAAGGTCACACGCCAGATGGTTTGCCAACGAGTGGCTCCCATAGCTAAACTAGCTTCACGGTAATGACGAGGAACAGCACGCAAGCTGTCTGTTGTCATAAAGGTTACAGTTGGTAGGATCATGACAAAAAGAACGAAAATCCCTGACAAAATCCCAAAACCAGTTCCACCAAAGACGCTACGAACAAAAGGCACCACAACTTGCAAACCGATAAATCCATAGACGACTGAAGGAATACCGACGAGGAGTTCAATGGCTGGTTGCAAAATCTTTGCACCCTTTGGTGAGACTTCTGTCATAAAGACTGCAGCTCCGATAGCGAAGGGTGTTGCGATGAGGGCAGATAAAATCGTCACAATAAAGGAACCCAAAATCATCGGAAGGGCACCAAATTGTTTCCCAGAAGGATTCCAAGTTTGTCCAAAGAGGAAATCAAAGATGTTGACCCCATTGACAAAGAAGGTCGATAAGCCTTTTTGGGCTACAAAAATCAAAATCATGGCCACAATGATAACAATCAAAGAAAGGCAGGTGAAGGTCAAACCTTTACCAAACTTCTCAAGGCGAGAGTTCTTTGAAGGAGAGAGTAATTTTTTAGATAATTCTTCTTGATTCATTATTGACCTCCTTCTACTGCTGTAACGGTACCTGAAGCATCCTTTTGGACTTTCATTTCATTGATAGAGATATAGCCCATGCCCTTAACAATTCCATTTTGAGCTTCACCTGAGAGGACGAAATTCAGGAATTCTGCAGCTAACTCATTTGGCTGACCAAGTGTGTACATATGTTCATAAGACCACAAAGGCCAGTTGTTGGTCGTTACATTTTCAGATGTAGGTTCATACCCATTCAGTTTCATGCTTTTCACGGAGTCATCTACATAGGCAAAAGCCAAGTAAGAAATGGCTCCAGGCGTTTGGGATACAATAGACTTGACCATCCCGTTAGAATCCTGTTCTTGGCTCTGCATTGCCGATTGGCCATTCATAACGACCGTATCAAACGTCGCTCGTGAACCAGAACTTGCTGCTCGGTTGATGATTGAAATGGCCAGGTCTTTGCCCCCAACTTCTTTCCAGTTGGTCACTTCACCTGTAAAGATCTTGCGAAGTTGCTCGGTTGTGAGATTTTCAACATCCACTTCCTTGTTTACAATCACTGCAAGACCAGCCACTGCAACCTTGTGGTCTACTAGTGCTGAAGCATCGATTCCTTCTTTTTCCTCTGCAAAGACGTCAGAGTTCCCGATGTCAACTGCTCCAGACTGGACTTGGGATAGTCCTGTACCCGATCCACCACCTTGAACATTGACTGTTTTTCCGATGTTTCTAGAACCAAATTCATCTGCTGCCGCTTCGACAAGAGGCTGAAGAGCAGTTGAACCAACGGCTGTCATGGATTCTCCACGATCAATCCAGCTAGCACATCCTGCAAGAGAACCTGCCATCAAAAGAGCTGCAAGAGACATGACGAGCTTTTTTCTTTTTTTCACTGTTATTCTCCTTGAACATAATGATAAATGTTCTGATTTCTTCCGTTTGTCCTGATCATCCAATTATCATCAATGATTGCCCCTCTTCATTTTATCTAGTCATTCTTAGGAGCGGACAATTCCATCGTATAATATAAGTAATAATGAAAGACTATCAGAAAAAACTCATACTTCCACTATAACATAGAATAGGCTCTTTGACTAGCTTTTTCACCTGAATCTGAGTCCTTTTGGATAATAATTTTTCAAAACATTTCCCGTTACCTTGGCAAAGCCTAATCCGTTTCCTTGAACCACAACTTGGTACCATCCATTTGGTCGAGCTTCAGACAATTGAACGGTCTCACCAGCCACATATTTTACAAAGTCCTCATCCTTGATTTCGACACTTTGTTTTACTTGACTTGGTTTCAAGGCTAATCCCAGAGCAAAGCTTGGTTCGAAACGTTTCTTCTTAAACGTCCCCAGATGGAGCCCATTTCGGGCAATTTTGAGTTTCCCTAGATCAGGTAGCATCTCTGGTAAGAGATAGAGTTGGTCTCCAAAAGTTTGCAAGATACCAGTTAGATTGACCTGCAAGTGTTTTTGGGCAAATTCTTGCCACAAAGCCAATTGTTCACGACTGAGATTGCTCTTGCTGGCTTTGAATTTGGCTGCTGGATTTTCTCCCTTGAACTGCAAATGGGCAACAAACTGACCTTCTCCCTTAAAATGATGAGGGTACATCCGAGCCGTTTCAGGAAGATTAATACCTGCTACCATACCATTCACATGCTCGACTGGAAGTAATTCAAAATCATAAGCATCTAGTAGCCAGCGAACGATCTCTTCGTTTTCCTCTGGCGCCCATGTACAGGTCGAATAAACCAGACGGCCACCTTCTGCAAGCATGGTGACTGCATCTTCTAAAATCTCTCTTTGGAGACTGGCGCATTGGCTCGGATAATCGAGGCTCCAATAATCCATGGCATCTGGCTGCTTACGAAACATCCCTTCACCCGAGCAAGGTGCATCAAGGACAATCACATCAAAGTAACCTTTAAAAACCTTGGCCAAGCGGTCAGCAGATTCATTAGTCACAACAACATTTGTCGCTCCAAATCGCTCCATATTTTCCACTAAAATTTTAGCACGCTTGCTTGAGATTTCGTTGGAAACAAGGACTCCTTGATTAGCCAGATAAGCTGCTAGTTGAGTGGATTTTCCACCTGGAGCCGCCGCCAAGTCCAAGACCTTCATACCGGGAAGGGGTTGAGCTACCTGGGCCACCATTTGGGCTGCAGGCTCTTGCGAATAAACAAGACCGGTCGCGTGCTCTGGTGACTTTCCAGAAACCTTACCATAATACCCCCAAGGTGTATGGGGAATAGCATCTGCAAACGATAACTGACTTTCTTTTAAGGGATTGACTCGAAAAGCCGAAACTGCTTCTTGTTTAAAAGAGGCAAGAAAGTCTCTTGCCTCATCTTCTAGTATCTCTTCATATTTTTCAACAAATCCTTCTGGAAATTGCATTTAGTTCTCTTTCCTTTCGTAGATATAAGACTGAATCTCTTCTTGCATCTCGATTGGCACCATCATGACAGGCTGACGCGTTTTAAAATCAGCGGGCTCACCTGATACCGTAAGAAGACGATAACCCAGACTTTCCCCTAAGATACTGGCCGCAGCGTAATCCCATGGTTGCAGGTAGGTAATATAAGTCAGAAGACGACCAGATAAAACCTTGGCAAAACTAATGGCCGCACTGCCATAGACACGGACTCCCAACGCTGCTCGACCCAAATCCGCCAAGCCCCACTCATTGCTTTCAAACATACCTGAGTTACCGGCAACTAAGAATTCTTGAAGAGGTTTCTTTTTAAAAGGCGGTAAGGGCTCATTATTGCGGCAAGGAGGAAAGGCACCACCACCATGGTAACAATCACCTTTCATGACATCATAAATAATACCAAATTTGCCCACACCATTCTCAAAATAAGCCAACATCACGGCAAAATCTTCCTGCTGGGCGACAAAGTTATTGGTACCGTCAATGGGATCAATCACCCAAACAGAACCTTGACCGATTGCAGCACGTAAACAGCCCTCTTCCGCGCAAATCAGATCCTCAGGATAGGTGGACTTGATCCGATCAACCAAGAGTTCCTGGACCTCCTTGTCCAAACGCGTCACCAAGTCTGTAGGGGAAGACTTGCGCTCAACCTGCAAATCTTCTTTCATGTGAGCCAAAATATAGTTAGCAGCGTCCTGCACAATCTGTTTGGCAAATTCAAATTTAGTTTCCAAGAGAAATCTTCCCTTCTCTTTTTTCTTTTGCTAATTGAACTGCATGATAGCAGGAATAACCGCTAGCTGTCTCAAATTCGCGACCTAAGCGTTTTTCTTCGCTTTTGCTCGGAACCACCGACTTAAATTTCTTGTAAGAATCTAGCAGTTTTTTTGCTTCTACCTTATCTTCATAAGCAGCTTCAACATCATTAAAAAAAGAAAGCACTGAAGCAAGTTCTTCAGTGCTCCACGACAAATCTAGTGGGTAACTATACTGTTTGTTCATCTATCCTATACCAGCTCTCAATGTTGCTTCTTTCAATTCTTGTTTACGGTAACTACGAGGGAGAAAAGCACGAATCTCATCTTCATTAAAACCGATCTGCATGCGTTTTGTATCTATAATAATTGGGCGACGCAAAAGACTAGGATATTGCTCAATCAACTGAAGCAACTCCGATACTGAGATACTCTCTACATCAATATCCAATTTTTGAAAAATTTTTGAACGAGTTGAAATGATGTCATCAGTACCATTTTCGGTCAAGGAAAGAATATGTTGTAATTCTTTTCTTGTTAAAGGACTAGTCATAATATTATGCTCTTGAAAGGGCACTTTATGCGTCTCTAACCAAGCCTTTGCCTTACGACATGATGTACAACTCGGTGATAAAAATAGTGTAATCATGCTTTTCTCTTCTTTTATCTATACTTGCTATTTCTATTATACAAAAAAATAAAGCGCTTGACTAGGTATTTTTAGAAAAAAAGCCTATTTTTTCATAGAAAATAGACTGTTTTCTGCAAAAATCTCCTGCTTTGCAAGTTTATCTTTAGGATAACCTAATAATAAATAGGGAGTAGAGCAACTTCTCTCGTTTTTTATTAAAAATACAGAACTTTTTCCACTATTTCCTTGAAGCTTTAACAAAAAGGAAACCAAACATTCCTTCATACAAAGCAAAGAAAAGTAAAAAGGCATGGAGGAAGAAAGTCTCTGGCAAAATCCAAATAACGGGATCCTTTGCTGGATCAAAAAGCCAGGTATCGTCTCCCACAAAGAGAATCTGATGGAAAAGAGTAAAGAATTGCTCAAAACCAATCAACACTCCTACAAGGCCAATGATTAGAGGCAATAGTACTAGAGCTAGGATACTTTTACGATATAGGGGCAAAAAGCCTTTTTTTACAATCTTTCTAACAAAGAAATAGAAACTTGGAAGTGTCACTAGGGCAACTAGCTGAACCAAGTGGAAGAGATTCTTCACCACCGCAAAGTGATGTAGACCTGCCGCTGATGAACGAAAATCTGGCATCTCTAAGACCTGACTAAAGGGATTAGTCAGGTAATTCATCAAGATATGAAAATTGTACTGAATGGTTTCTGGCTTTAGATAGACTCGATCCTCTAAGTTCAGCCACTGAATCTCCATGGGATAGAAAACCCATGCCAGATAAATCGTCAGTAGGATAGACAGGGAGAGGAGAAAGAGCATACTTCCCCAAAAGGTTAGTTTAGTTTTCATCAAAATTCCACTCCGCAAGGCTAGACACCACATGAGTTGGTGCGATTGGTAGGTCAGCCACTTCTTCTGCCTTGGTAAAACCTGTCGTCACCAAGAGAGTTGGAATGCCATTGTCAATTCCTGCTCGGATATCTGTCAGGTAGTTATCCCCGACCATGAGCAATTCTTCTCTTTTCAAGCCCAAGTGCTCAACTGCCTTGTCCATGATAATCGCATTTGGTTTCCCGATATAAACTGGTTTGACCCGTGTTGCTACCTCAAGAAGTGTAATTAGTGAACCAGCACCAGGCAAGAGACCACGTTCCGTCGGGATATTGAGGTCTGGATTGGTTCCGATAAAGTGAGCACCCTTTTGGATAGCTAGGGTTGCTGTGGCAAATTTTTCATAGTCAACTTGCCAGTCCAGTCCAACGACCACATAGGCAGGATTTTCCTTGTCTTCCGCATAACCTGCAGCCTGGATAGCATCCTTGAGTCCTGCTTCTCCGATGACATAGACTGTCTTTTCCAATTCCAAGTCATTCATATAGTCGATGGTTGCCAAGGTTGCCGTGTAGACAGTTGATAAAGGCGTGTTGATATTAAAATTCTTAGCCAACATCTCTTGAACACTCTCAGGAGTTCGGGTTGTATTGTTGGTCACAA
The DNA here is from genome assembly GCF_001837335.1 of Streptococcus sp. HMSC066F01. Taxonomy (GTDB): domain Bacteria; phylum Bacillota; class Bacilli; order Lactobacillales; family Streptococcaceae; genus Streptococcus; species Streptococcus oralis_S. Next base: position 8,912 of record NZ_KV832119.1, on the reverse strand, counting down.
AGAGGTAGGGAATTTCTCTTTTTTGTAACTCATGGACAAAAGCCTCTCCTGTCGGAATTCGGTCTTTCCCCTTGTAAATGGTTCCATCTAAATCAATTAAATAACCTTTATAAGTCATATCGTCCTTTCTAATTGCCTTCAATTTCTTGCCAAGTAATCATAGCTTGGGCATTAATCTCGCCATCACTGATAATCTCATGCTTGCTTTCTAGTCCCTTGAGTTCATAAGCTGAAGCAATCATGCCACCCGGTCGCACTTCTTTGACATATTTGAGATTGATTTTCTTTGGAATATACTTGGTCAAAAAATCTGCTCCCATAACCTCAAAAATCCAATCCAGGTATTTACTGTTATTAACATGACCATTCATATCCAAGTCGTAAAAACGAACATGGTAGTCTTTACTGATCGGATCTTCTAGATTTGCATATTTTGGCCCGCGGATGAGTTTTTTATCAAATTCAGACTGGTAAGGCGCAACAATCTCCGGTTCGACAGCATGAACTTTCCGACTGTCCCTGTCCATGAGAACAAAGGTTGCTACCATGCGAATGATTTCTTTACCTGCTTCATCATAGATAGTGAAACGGCGGTAGCAAAAAAGACGATTGTAAGTCAATGCTTCTGTTTCAATCGTAATCTCCTCAGCAAAGCGAGGCAAGCGAACCACGTCAATCGCATAGTCTGTAATAATCCAGACTAGATTGTAGCGCTCCAACACGTCCTTGTCGCTAACTCCCAGTTCAATCGACTGCACACCTGATACCTGCAAGGAGAGCAAAATCACATCTGGAAGTTTGATATGACCGTTCATGTCCGCCATATCAAAAGGAATTTTCATTTTCATTTGATAAGTTAAGCCCATTGTTCTACTCCAAAATAAATCGTTCTGCTACAGTGTCTCCCAAGAAGAGACCTCTCTTTGTCATTCGGACACGATCACCGTCTATCTGCATAAGTCCTTGTTGAACCAAGTCTCTGATGATCTCGCCATAAAGTCTATCAAAGGACCGTCCAAATTTCTCCTCAAATCGCGCCATGGAAACCCCGGATTTTTTCCGGAGACCTAGGAACATTTCTTCTTCCATCTGCTCCCTTTGACTCAGGTGTTCTTCTGTAATCCGAGCATTTCCTGCCTCTACCGCATTGAGATAGTGGCGGATAGGACCGTGGTTTTTATAACGCACCCCGTTCACATAACCCGAAGCACCCGCACCGATACCATAATACTCGGCATTGTCCCAGTACATGAGATTGTGGCGACTTTCAAAGCCAGGCTTAGAGAAATTGGAAATCTCATAATGCTCAAAACCAGCTCGCTCCAGTTCTGCGATGATGTACTCAAACATCTCCGCTTCCAGTTCCTCCTTGGGTAGGGGCAACTTCCCTCGTCGCATGCGGTTCATAAAGACCGTATGATTTTCCAAAATCAAGCTATAAAGACTCATATGAGGAATATCAAGCGAGATAGCCTTAGCCATATTTTCCTTGACCTGATCCATAGTTTGACCAGGTAGAGCGTAAATCAAATCGATGGAAATATTGTCAAAACCGACCAGTTTGAGGCGGTCGATATTTTCATAAATATCCTTCTCCAAGTGACTACGCCCGATCTTTTTCAGCATTTTATCATCAAAAGTCTGCACACCCAAGGAAACACGATTGACTGGCGACTGTTTCAAAACCGCAATCTTATCCGCGTCCAAGTCTCCTGGGTTTGCTTCAATCGTCAACTCTTCCAAGACAGACAAGTCTAGATTTTTAGTCAAGCCATCCAGGAGCACTTCTAATTGCGGAGCTGACAAAGCCGTTGGCGTCCCACCTCCAATGTAGAGAGTTCGCAACTTTTGGATATCATAAGAATGAAACTCTTCTAGCAGATGCTCCAGGTAACTATCTACTGGTTGATTCTTGATAAATACTTTTGAAAAGTCGCAATAATAACAAATCTGTGTGCAAAATGGAATATGCACGTAGGCGGACGTTGGTTTTTTCTGCATAGTATTTATTATACCACAAAGACAGGCTTGCAGATAAAAATCACCATCTCCCAAAACCAGAGATGGTGATACCTTATACTTCAGTAATATCGATGATGATTTCTTCTTGGTCTTCAGCAACGTCTGGAGTTGTTGACTGTTCTTGCCACTGCTCCTTGAGATTGTTAAAGGTTTCCTTTGACGCTTCTGTCGCTTGTCGAGCACAGTTTTTAGCTTGGTCAAGGACACTATCAAAAGTGATTTCACCAGATTCTACTTGTTCCTTTGTTTTCAGCACAAAGTCAGTTGCCTGTTCCTTCACTTCTGTTAGTTTTTCACAAACCTGCTCTCTAGCATATTCTGGATCTTCTCTCAAATCATCTAGAAAATCCTGAGCTTGACTACAAACTTGCTTACCCTTGTCACTGGTTAAGAACAAAGCAAGAGCAGCACCTGAAACTGTTCCTAAAAGGATAGAGGATAGTTTTCCCATAAGATTTCTCCTTTTTTATTTTTTGAAAAATTTACTTGCGACACGAAGAGCGGACAAGCCTGCACCTGTTTTGATGGTCTTTGAACCAGCAGATGAAGCTTTTTTGCCTAAAACACGCGCATGTTGGTTGAGATCAGATACTGACTCTGACAAGTCTGCCACCGCCGTAAAGAGTGGATCAATCGTCGCAACTTTGATATTGATATCGTCTGCTAACACATTGACCTTAACCAACAATTCATTGGTCTGATGCAAGGTAACGTTCACATCTGAGCTTAGCGTTTTGATGGTTTTCTCTGTTTCATCAATCATACGACCTGCTTTTTGAATCGTGATTGTCAAATAGACTAAACAGACAATCAAAGCAATCGCAACAAGTATATATGCAACTTCTAACATTTATTTTTCCTCCTCTGTATGATAGAAAGGTGCTTTCTTTCGATTTTGATAAAGTATGATAAAAATACCGAGTCCGATAAGGATAACTGATAACCATTGGGAAACTCGCAGACCAAAGAACATGAGGCTGTCTGTCCGCATTCCTTCGATAATCATACGACCAAAACCATACCAAATCAAGTAGAAAGCAGTGATATGACCACGTCTGATTCCCTTCAATTTTCGTCTAAAAATCAGAATCAAAGCAAATCCAATCAGATTCCAAACCGACTCATATAAGAAGGTCGGCTGACGGTAGCTACCATCAATGTACATCTGGTCACGAATGAAGCCCGGCAAATAATCCAAACTATCTACTGCTGCACCGTAGGCTTCTTGGTTAAAGAAGTTCCCCCAGCGCCCTAAACTCTGGGCAACCATGACGCTCGGTGCTGCAATATCTAAGAAATCCCAAGTATTAATCAGCTTTCTATCTGCAAAGATATAAAGGACAATAGCCCCTGCTATCAAACCTCCATAAATGGCCAAACCACCATTCCAAATGGCGATGATTTCACCTGGATTTTGCAGATAATAATCTAAGCGAAAGAGCACGTAGTATAGTCTAGCACCTAAAATAGCTACCGGAAAAGCAATCAGGATAAAATCCAAAATATCATCTGATAGAATTTTCTTTTTAGGAGCTTCTTTCATAGCAAGATAGACTGCCAGAACCAGACCAGCTACAATACACAAAGCATACCAACGAATAGCAAAGGGGCCAATTTCAAATGCGACTGGATTAATCATGTTTCACCTCATTTTGAGCGATTAGATTTGTCAAGCGTTCTTCAAATAAACGTGTCGCATCAAAGCCCATTTCTTTAGCGCGGTAGTTCATGGCAGCCGCCTCAATAACAACGGAGATATTGCGTCCTGTTTTTACTGGGATGCGGATACGCGGAATCGTTACACCAGAAACTTCGAGTTCTTCGGCATTGTTTCCAAGACGATCAAAGGTCTTATGTGTATCATAATTTTCCAAATAAACTGCTAGCTGAACTTGTGAAGAATCTTTTACAGCACTCGCACCATAAAGACTCATGATATCGATAATCCCAACTCCACGAATCTCAAGCAAATGCTTCAAGATTTCAGCAGGTTCGCCCCAAAGAGTCATCTCATCCTTAGAATAAATATCTACACGATCGTCTGCTACTAGACGGTGTCCACGCTTCACAAGCTCAAGACCTGTCTCACTCTTACCGATACCGCTATCTCCTTGGATCAAGACACCCATGCCATAGATATCCATCAAGACACCATGCACGCTAGTACGTTTAGCCAAACGGGAATCAAGGTAGCTAGAAAGTTCTCCAGATAAACGACTGGTTGCTGTTCGACTGGTTAAAATCGCAATCTTGCATTCTCTAGCAGCCCTCAACATTTCCTCTGGCACTACCAGACCACGAGCCACGATAACAGCAGGTGTTTCAGGTAGAAACATTTTCTTCAAAACTTGATAACGGTTCTGGGCAGGCATGGCAACTAAATAGGACCACTCCTTCATCCCTAACAGCTGAATCCGTTCTGGTGTATAGTAATCAAAATAGCCCGTCATTTCAAGACCAGGTCTCATAATGTCCGCAGTATTGATTTCTTTTTCAAGTAATTCGCCTTCACCATAGACAATATCTAGTCTGAGTTTTTCAATGACATCTCTTACTAAAACCGACATAATTTCCTCCTTCAATCGAGTTCTCCCTACTATTATATCAGATTGTAGTTGGAAGTTTCCTTTTTTTGCAGGATTTACAGTATTTATTTGATGTTTCTTGGGGAAAGATTTGGCTAGGAAGTCTTTTCGTACTCCTTCAAATTAACCGAGACAAATCTACTGCAAATCGGTCAACATCTATCACCAAATCCCTTCCAGATTTTGCTAAGTAAATCCTTGGAAGACCTTTTGTTAATATTCTATTTGCATCAGCCATATCTTGAGGATAGGTATAGAACTGTTGACCTTTTGGGAACTGATTTTGGACTTGCCATTCTTCAAACTCCTTCAAAAAAGTCTTATGAGATGGCATACTGACTTCTTCGAACAAGGAATGGTCAAAAAATCGTACCAAACGATATAGACCATGAATCTCATCCGCAAAGCACTTATCAATCTTTTCATAGGGGTAACCTCGCCTCTGATAAGCTTGACATAAGTTTTGTAAGGACTCACTTAATGCAACTGCATCTTTTCTTGCCAAACTTATAAAATACCGAACAGAAAATTCTTCCATACCAGTTCGTTTTTTCTTCTCTAAAAACTGTTGTGCACGCAAGAGAGACTCGGATAATCTTTCTTCATCTTGATAATAAAGAGCGTATAAAAGATTCATCACATTTTCTGGATAATAGGTTCCTTTCAACAAGGGTAAATCTTTGGGGATGAATGATGGAATGACTGAAAAATCGTTACAAGCAAAAGAGGTAATCAAGCCTTTCAAAATTCCATCTGTATAAATGGTTCCACTTGCCAACAAACCGCCTCTCAGCAGCTCGGTTCTTCCTGTTTGCCATAGCGCATTGTTTAACTGTGTATAATCCCCACCTAAAAACGCAGCATAATAAGCAAAATATTTAATATCATCTAGCAATAAGCTACTGTACAATTTAACCCTTAAAACCTTGTCAGACAATACTTTTGAATCGGTTAAATACTTTTCAAAAATTCTTTGGTTTGACTCTTCAAATTCCTTCCAATCTATCGGATCAGCACAATAACCCCAATCTTCCAAGTGATTTTCACGCATCTTTTGATATTCTTTTATATACTCTTTCATAAGAATTTGTTCCTCTAAATACTATGCAAAAAAAGACTAGACAAGTCTAGCCTTTCATTTCAAATTAGAATTTTTTACGTTTACGAGCTGCTTCTGATTTACGTTTACGTTTTACAGAAGGTTTTTCATAGAATTCACGTTTGCGTGTTTCTTGAAGAGTACCAGCTTTAGTAACCGCACGTTTGAAACGACGAAGTGCATCGTCAAGAGATTCATTCTTACGTACTACTGTTTTAGACATTTTTTTCACTCCCTTCAAGTTCAAGATCTATTCCATTTTACACGCAAAATGAATATTTGTCAAGGGAAAACTGACATAAACTTATATTATCTTCCCTTTTCTTTTTAAAAGGGACAACGTATTAGAATAGATGTCATAATAGCGAAAAAAATTATTTTAATCCTGTTCAGAAACAACTTTTATTTCTTTATCATTTACAATAACAGCTTGTGAATTGTTCATTCGCATTAAGTCGAGCTGATTTTTATAGGTTTCAAAGGTCTTCTTGCTACTATCAGTAAAAGGCTCCTCACCATAATGTGGAAGGATGTAAAACTCCACTTCATTCAATCCCGTTGTATCCGATAACTCTTTCGCTACCGTCTTGTCATCCATGAGCTTATTGTAGTCAACATCCTTGGCGGTAATGATAGCCCCTGCTGATTCTCCCACATAGATCAGCCCATCTCTTATTTGTTCTTTGATAAGAGATAGGAGTTGCTTTTTCTTTAATTCTTGTAATAAATAAAAGGTATTCCCACCAGAGATATAAAGAATCTTGCTTTGGAAAATCTTTGCCTGTGCAGTTTCTCGATCACAAGAAGCAATATCTAGAACCTCTATCTCAAATCCTAAATCTTTGAATGTTTGCTGAGCCTCATCGATATAGGCAGTATAATCCTCTTTGTTCCCAGCGGTAGGAATAAATAAAACCTTGTTTTCTAGATTCTTTTCCTTTGCATAATCGCTAAAAAGCTTTTTGACTCCAGCAAAGTATGAACATAAAAATAATTGTTTCATGACTGTCCCTCCATTAATGTTTAACAATTTTATAAAGAAGCCACGATTCCTTTCTTTGACTAGTTACGAGCTCAAACCCTATTAACAATAAGAATCGTCTAAATACTTCTTCGCTTTGCACCTCTGGTAAAAAGTAAGATAACTTGTTATACTCACAAGCTAGTAAGAGTATCCCGTCTGATTTGAGTATCCTTCAAAGTTCCATAAAAGAAGCCTCTAGGTCCTGCCAATGAAAATGAGTTTGAAAGGCTGTGATTAAATCAAAACTTCGAGCCCCCTCTGAATAACTTTATTATACCACTTTAGCAGGATAGTGAACAATTGAGGCAAAATAATTAGACGATTTTCAAATCAATTACCAAAAAGAGAGAACCAATTGGTTCTCTCTTTCTGTTAGACTGACATCTTCTTAGATAGCAATGAATGTAATCATTTCAATCAAGTATCTAAAACAACTTACTAGATGACTTTCACCACTAATTATTCTTCCTCAGATTTTTTTCTTTGAGCTAGAGAAATTAATCCCATACCTGATAAAGCAGCCAATAGACCAGCTGTCAAGTGAGATGTCTCCTCAGAACCCGTATTTGGAAGAGTTTTAGTAGTTCTTTCTTCTGTAATACCTTGTTGTTCTGGATTTTCAATCACAGGAAGTTCTACTACTGTTGGAATATAGAATCCTGAAATGATATTTCCATTGCGATCTTTACGGATCACTTTCACACCTTTGGCTTGTCCTACAAAGTCTGCCTCAGGGGTAAAGGTGACGGTGCCATCTGGTGAGATTACATAAGTTCCTTCACCTGGAACGACTTTTTCAGTTGTTCCATCTTCAAAGGTTGGTGGAACTGTCAGCTCGACATCACCTGTAAAGTTTGGTTTACCAGTCTGAGTTTGACCTTTAAGACCTTCTGATGTCGCATCACTCACTTGTGTTTGTCCAAGGACAGTTGGTGTGTAATGAGCAGTAACTACATTTCCATACATATCCAAACGTTTCACAACCAATCCTTTAGCTGTCCCAACAAAGTCTGGTTCTGGAGTAAAGGTAATCTTACCATCTTTATCAATTGTATAACTTCCTTCACCCGGAACAACCATAGTCGTGCTACCATCCTCAAAGGTTGGTGGTACAGTCGAATCGATATGTCCTTCAAACACTGGTGTTGCCACTTGAGGTTGGCCTTTTGCTCCTGTAGAAGCCGTATCATGACCAGTAGATGGATCTACAACTGTCGGGCGATAGCTTGCAGTAACTGGAGTACCATTCTTATCCTTGCGGACAATCGTTACGCCTGTTCCCTTTCCTACAAAATTAGCTTCTGGAGTGAAGGTGACGATGCCATCTGGTGAGATTGCATAAGTCCCTTCACCTGGAATCACTTTTTCAGTTGATCCATCTTCAAATGTTGCTGCCACAGTTTCATCGATTGGAACTAATGGGTCGCCACCTTGGAAGGTTGGGGTGCCTGTTTGAACAAGACCCTTAATGTTAACTGAAGAAGTATCTTTACCAGTTGGTATTACTTTCGTAAACTCTGGGCTGTAAGTCGCAGTGACTGGGGTGCCGTTCTTATCCACGCGTTTGACTGTGACTGGATCTGGGTTTCCA
>NZ_KV832119.1:0-491 GCF_001837335.1 Streptococcus sp. HMSC066F01 | reverse complement strand
TAGATTTCTCTTTGCTTCCATCTTCGAAAGCTGGTTCAACTGTTTCATCAATTGGAACAAGTGGGTCGCCACCTTGGAAGCTTGGAGTGCCTGTTTGTGGAAGTCCTTGAGGACCTGTACTTGTTGCACCGGTTCCTGTTGGGGTCACTTTCGTAAACTCTGGGCTGTAAGTCGCAGTAACTGGAGTGCCATTCTTATCCACACGTTTCACTGTAACTGGATCTGGGTTTCCAACAAACTGCTTGTCTGGAGTGAAGGTTACAGTTCCGTCTGGTGCAATCGTGTAAGTTCCTTGACCTTGAATAGATTTCTCTTTGCTTCCATCTTCGAAAGTTGGCTCTACTGTTTCATCAATTGGAACCAGTGGATCGCCGCCTTGGAAGCTTGGAGTGCCCGTTTGTGGAACACCTTGAGGACCTGTACTTGTTGCACCAGTTCCTGTAGGTGTTACTTCTTTCACTACCGCTTGGTACTTGACAGTAACAGGAGTT
>NZ_KV832118.1:575977-590021 GCF_001837335.1 Streptococcus sp. HMSC066F01 | reverse complement strand
TGTAGTCTCCAAAATTATGACCGATAAAACTCAAGCGAACAGAGAAGCCAAAAGCAGTTGGTTTTTGTAGTCTCCAAAATTATGACCGATAAAACCCGTGTTTATTTACTATTCGATAACCCACAGTTTTTGTAGTCTCCAAAATTATGACCGATAAAACCGCAATAAAAAAGCTCTCTGAATATCAGAGAGCTCAAGTCTTGCTGGATAAAACGTTTATAGACTAGGCGACAAGCCGAAGATTGTACAAAAATGTTAGTGAAACAAAAAATCTCCCCGAAGGGAGATGATCTGGTTTATTTTACCTTACAGTGCTAGGAACCGTAACCGAAGATTATACTTGAGTATATCGAGGTAAGGTGACAACGCAATGTAAGTGGAAAATAAAGCAGATTAGCGACGAAGTCCTAGAGAGTTAATCAACTCACGGTAACGGTTAACGTCGTTTTTACGCAAGTATGCAAGCAAGTTACGACGGCGACCGATTTTCTTCATCAATCCACGGTAAGTAGCGTGGTCTTTTTTGTGTTGTTTGATGTGTTCGTTAAGGTGGTTGATTTCCCAAGTAAGGACAGCAACTTGAACCTCTACTGAACCTGTATCACCTTCGTGACGTGCATATTGTGCGATGATTTCATTTTTTTTCTCTTTTGAGATTGCCATGATGTTTCTCCTTTTTATTTGGCTTCATCCGAGTGACAGGTTGGCATGCCTGCAACCAAGAAGAAGTTATTTGTCTTTACGACAGTTCTTATTCTACCAAGAAGCAGGGACTTTGTCAACTGATTTACTGTTTAAACCCTTGAATTACTCTACTGATTTCAGGACTTCGAGCATATCCACTTTTCTTACAATTAAGTCACTCTTTACTATCATTATAAGGCTTTTTCAACTAGTTGGAAACTAGAAGCAAAAACAAAAAAGCCTAGGAATTCCTAGGCCTTCTGTTTATAGATTATTTTCCAAGGTAGTATTCAGAAACTACGTTCAATTTTTCGTCGAATTCGAATACCAATGGTGGGAAGTTAGGGATTTCCACGTCCATGATTTCGTCGTCTGACAAGCGTTTGATGTGTTTTACAAGGGCACGGATTGAGTTACCGTGAGCTCCTACGAATACGTTTTTACCATCTTTAAGTGCTGGAGCGATTTTGTCTTCCCAGAATGGAAGGGCACGTTCCAAAGTCACTTTCAAGTTTTCAGCATCTGGGATAACTGAGTCGTCAAGTGAAGCGTAACGACGGTCAGTGTGAGCTGAATGCTCATCATCACGGTCCATGTTTGGAGGCAATACATCGTATGAACGACGCCAGATGTGAACTTGCTCATCACCAAATTGTTCAGCAGCTTCAGCTTTGTTTTTACCAGTCAAACCACCGTAGTGACGTTCGTTCAAGCGCCATGATTTTTCAACTGGAACCCACAATTGATCAGAAGCTTCAAGAGCCAAGTTTGTTGTTTTGATCGCACGTTTCAATACTGAAGTGTAAGCTTGGTCAAATTCGATACCAGCTTCTTTGATCAATTTACCAGCGTCAATCGCTTGTTGTGTACCTTTTTCAGACAAATCAACATCAGCCCAACCAGTGAAAAGGTTAGCTTTGTTCCATTCAGACTCACCGTGGCGAGCAAAAACCAATTTTACCATTAGATGGATTCTCCTTTAATTTTTCGAGGTTGCCCTCGTTTATCTATTCTATTTTACACAATTTTTCACAAAAAAGCTAGTTAAAATCAACTAAAAAGAGAGAACAGTGTCCTCTCAACTAGTTATTATTAATTCGTGATATTCAATCAAGAAACGATTGCAATTATTTGTTATTTAAAGCATCAATTAAACGATCAGTATTCTTAGTTACATTAGTATCATTGTAACGATTATGAATTAGACCTTCAATTGTTTCTTTGCAATTTTCAAGATTAGATTTTTCAAATACTACCACACTGACAACATGTGTTCCACCAGAAGTAAGATGCAAAACTAGTAGAGTCTGAAAAGCGCTTAGCACTGTTAATACATCATAAGCCGCTAATATCAATCCTCCGATAAATGAATTTTGCATCATTGAAAGGCCAATAAGAGCGAAAATGATACCCCAAGCAAATGATTTGAAATCAAGACGAAATGAACTATCTACACTTGCAACTTGATCAACAGGAATTGTTTTATTTTGAGAACCCAGTGGGATAACTTTTAAAATAGTATTAGGGTTAGAAGTTTTTATAAAGACTCCCTCTAAAGTAATGGAAGCTTTTAAATAGAATGTTAAATACGATGTAATGAAAGATTATTTCATAATATTCTCCTTTTATTTTTTCAAGTTGTATTACATCATGTTTTCTTATAAAAAAAGCATTTTGCTAACATATTCTTTCGCCAGGTAATTCTTTAAATAAAAAACAACCCTCCAAAGGATTGTTTCACTAGACTATCAGACAAGGCCACGGACTTCTTTTAAAAATTTAGAAAAAGTAACAGCACCTTTAATGATTAGAAATCCTCCTATCCACTCGGTCGCTGAAAGAAATCCCAGCACGCCACCAATGATAAATAAAACAGAAGGTAGCTTTCGAAGTTGTTGATCTTCTTCGAAATAGATTAGCATAAAGGTACCTAATGCAATCATCAAAATCTTAAAAAATGTCAGGAGCAGGGAAAAGGCAACCGTAACGACCAGCATTTTTGAAGGATCTTTATAGATGATGGCCCCAGTATAGGATAGCAAAAATCGTAGAACCGGTCCCAAAAGCAAGGTTATACCTGCCAGCATGCCCAGTCTCCAATTGAGTCGAACCAATCTATCTCTCTCCATAAAAACCTCCTTCTCTCGTAGCTATCATTCTACCATATTTGCTCCAGAAACAAAAGACCTTCTCAATCACAAACAAATCGCCTACCAGCTTTCAGACAGCCGAACATAAAAAGAGAAGATCTGTCGATCCTCCCTTTTCATTTTCCAACCCTTATTTCTTAAAAATAGAGGTTCTGAAATCGTTTGTTTGGTCAAGATAGGCTTTAAAGATTGCTCTCTTCAACTTATGAACGGCACTGTCATACTCTGGATTATAGTTGCTCCAACGAGGACTTACAGCATCCTTGAGAACAGCTTGATCCATGAGGGCCTGCAATTCAGTCACTTGATTGATGGTCTTGATCCCATAGCTTGGCCATGGTTTTGTCGGATCTTTAAAGGTCACTTGTTTTAAGTTTTCAAACTGATCCACACGTTCTTTATACATGGCTTTCTTAAAGGCAGCCCAAGATGCATACTTGCCTTCAAATACCTTGTCCAATACAAGTTTATCGGTCACCAATCCGCGTTCTTTACCATAGAGATTGATAGTTTTACCTTTTTGTTTGGCAACTTCTTCGTATTGGTTTGAGATATAAGGTACCATTCCATCCTTAAAGCCTTTGGAAGCCAAAAGTTCGTAAGCGATCCGACGTCCCATAAGGTCCCCTGGTGTGCCTTTCTCACTGCTGAGAGCTGAAAAGATTGGGGCAAAGAGTTTAATCGTATAGTAGCCATTTCGCTCGTAGTCTCCAGATTGGTACTCACGAGCTGACAAGATGTTATGGTCAATCAAACTATCAAAGTTAGTTAGTTTTTGGGCCTCTGCTTCTGTCAATTCTTTGACTACGTTAGTAGCGTATACCTCATTGCCATCTACTGGATCTTTCACATACTTGTTCTCAATCTTTCTGAGAGCCGCCATTTTCTGGTAAACACTTAGTTTATTAACGATTGATTGTCCCTCGAGATATTCCAACATGTAGATGAGGTCAAACATGTTGTGGACATAGTTCTGAAGATCTGATGCGTTTTGGAATCTCTCTGTCGGATCCAAGACTTGCAGACGGGAGCCCTCTGTACTATCTGATGTTGAGTGTTTCAAGATAGAATTGATGGTAATGGTTGCGTCACTCGGTTGGTCAGGGGCTTGCAATAAGCCTTTTGCGAAGAATTCTGGTCCCAAGCCACTTCTACGACCATAACCGCCAAGGTAGATATCCTGATCTGAATCATGGGTCATTTCATGGGTATAAGTAATGGCTCCATCCTTGTCGAGCATACGGTAAGACATATAGTAGACACCATCTCCTGTTGCGTAGGCTCCATGCTGGTTGTGTACTACCTTATTGCCAACTGGGCCAAAGAAGTTCTTCATAGCTGGATTGGAACTATCAAACTTAGCCTCCACTGTAGCTTTTCCAGAGGTTGTGTCATCACCAAACTTATAAGCATCATAAAGCAAGATGGTACGATAGAGTTTTTCACGTGATTGTTCATCTAAAATACGATACCAATAATCGTAGTGATCTCGCTGGCGTTTGGCTGTTTCACGCGCATTTTCTTCTACAAAATCATTGAGAGCCTTGCCCGCTTTATGCTCGCTATTGCGGTAGCGATCATAGGCTCCAAATCCTAGACTAGACATAGTTGAGATGACAAATACTGATTTCTCTGGCAAGGTTAGGAGCGGCAAGACCATATTGCGGTATTTCCATGTGGCACTCGTGATGCGATCATAAACACCGATAGAATACTTGGTACCAGCTTGTCCCTGCTTAGTTCTGACTTCTTCAATATTAGATTTTTCTTCGACGATGTAAGCCTTAGTCTCTGATTTAAACCAGTCATTGTTGCTTTTCTCTGGTAGAAAGACTTTTCGGTAATGTTCTAAAGTGCTAAACAAATCTGTCGTTCCATGTTGACTGGCAAGACTGATACCATAAGTATCGACATTATTCTTAGCTAGAAGATTGTTAAAACCAGATTTACCTAACTCAATCAGGGCATCTAGTGGTAAAGCATTTCCCTTACCAAAGAAGTCCAGGTGGTACAGAACCAGGTCTTTGACGTTTACCTGACCATAGCTGAAGTTGTACCAACGCTCCAGATAGGTCAAACCAAGTAGCAAGGCTTCCTTGTTGCGCTTGATTTTATCTACAAGATAGCCCTTGGTAACTGGGTTGTCACCAGCCAGTCCAGCATCTGCTGACAAGAGTTTCTTCAAACTGTCTTCCAGTTGTTCCTTGGTTTTGGCGAACTGGTCTTCTAGATAGAGCTCAGTCTGCTTAACGTTTGGAGAAATACCGAGCGTCTTTCTAATGGCTTCTGAATGATAGTCAACCTTTTGTAAGCCTGGTAAGACTTGCTTGATGATAGAGCTTTGGTCATACAAGAATTGGTTTGGCGTATAGAGAAGGCCAGTATCTCCTAGACTATATTCTGCTAATTTGGCAAAATCAGCCTGGTATTTGAGATTGAGTTTTTCAGATGAATGGTCCTTGTAGTGTAGCAAGAGTTTGTTTGCAGTCTCTTTGTTAGAAACAATGTCTGTGATGACTTGGTCATCCTTCATCATAACTGCTGACAAGAGCTCTTTTTGATATAACAGACTGTTCTCATTGACCAGATTTCCGTATTTGACGATAGTTGCCTTGTTATAGAAAGGTAGTAATTTTTCAATATTTTTATAAGCCAAAGCGCGCTTAGCTTGATAATGGGCCACCTTAGAAAAATCACTTTCTTTACTACCACTTGTTGAAAGGGGCTCCACTGTTGGTAGAGTGAGAGGATTGATGGCTGCTTTTTTGCTTTCGATTTGGGAAGCATCCAGCATTGTTCCTCTTTCTTCAAAGGATTCCTTGCTGACGACCTCATCCTTGACCATAGTGACATTGTAGACTCTGTTGGCCTTGCTACTGAATGTGTCCTTCACCTTCATTCCATTGTAGTGGTAGCCGGTAATGGCATTTCCGTTGGTTACATTGACATCACTGAGAACATTGGTCAATCTTCCAGCATGCTGTTCCTCATTAGTTTTTCGATCCCACAAATAGCCTGCTACTCCCGCGACTCTACCAAAGTGCTTGGCATTGTTAATATCGCCTTCAGCATAGCTATCTTGGATTTGTGCATCCTGATCTACTAGACCTGCAAGACCACCCACTGTCTGATCTGAACTATTTGTGTTGGACGAAATGGCTACTGTCGCTTTTGACTTAGTAAGTAAAGCCTTGTCACCTGTCAAATGACCGACCAGACCACCGATATTGTAGGCAGCAGTCGTTTCATAAGTGTTGATAATTCTTCCCTTGAAAATGCTCTCTGTGATGCTTGATTGGTCCGCCTTAGCTAGCAAACCACCGATACCACGTTCACCGGCGAGAACACCATCGACGTGAACTTGCTGAATCTTTGTGTTATTCTGGGCTTCATAGGCCAGTGAACCAATATCATCTTTCCCTGAAATAGAGACATTTTTCAGACTCAATTTTTCTACTCTAGCGCCATTCAAGATTTCAAACAGAGGCTTTTTCAAGTTGTAAATAGCATACTGCTTGCCATCTTTTTCACCGATTAACTGACCAGTAAAAGTGCCCTTGATATAGGATTTTTCATCAGGCCCTAGCTCCACTTCGTTGGCGTTCAAGCTAGCTGCTAAATAATAGGTCCCCGAGAGATTCTGCTTGATAGCTTTGACAAGGTTGCTGAAGGAAGTAAAGGTTGTCGTTTCCTCTCTAGCCTTCTTAGCTAGGTAGAAGGTGAAATTGTCAGCATATTTATTTTCTAGCTCTTGCTGGAGTTTCTCGGCCTTGGCTGTAATTTTATAAACTGTCTGACCATTTTTCGTTTCTGCCGTTATTGAAGCGACTGGTAGATAGACATCTTTAAATGACGAAGATTTAACCTTGACAAAGTAAGTGTCTGGATTACTTGGGACACCGTCTAAAGAAACGTGTTGTTTGTAAGTACCATTTGTCTGACTATACAACTCCAGATCCGAAACATTTCTTAGCTCAAGCGTCTTCTCTGGATCTTTTTCTTTTGGTTTTTCTGTCGGAGCTTCCGGTTTTACTTGCTCGGTATTGCCAGTATATTCTGGAAGAGGAGCGACTTGTTCCGGTTCAACGATGGCTCCTGCTTGCTCACCTGTATATTCTGGTAGGGAAGACTGGGTCTCTGGTTCCACAATCGCACCTGATTGAGTGCCTGTATACTCTGGTTTTTCAGCTGTTTCAGGAGCTACAATCGCTCCTGCTTGAGTGCCTGTATATTCTGGTGTTGGTGGCACCTTTTCAGGCTCTACGATTGCTCCAGACTGCTCGCCTGTATAGGATGGTTTCTCAGCCATTTCTGGTTCCACCAAAGCCCCAGACTGGACGCCCCCAACCTCTGGCTCAACTTGTTCTGGCTCGACGATGGCACCAGCTTGCGTTCCCTGATATTCAGGTAGCGGAGCAACTTGCTCTGGTTCAACAACTGCTCCAGCTTGGGTGCCAGTATATTCTGGTTTTTCGGCTATCTCAGCCTCTACAATCGCTCCCGCTTGCTCACCTTTATATTCTGGTAAGGAAGCCTGGGCCTCAGGCTCTCCTTTTTTTTCAGACTGAGGTGCTTCACTTGCAGCAACTGCTTTCTTAGTCCCTTTTTCTACTATACGTGGCAAGGCTTCTTCTACTTTAGTTGAGAGAACTTCCCTAGAAATTTCTTGGTTTTCAACCGTGAAAATGCGAACAAGTTCAATCTTCTTCCCAGCACGCCCTTCTTGTTTGACATGGATGGTTCCCTCTGTTAGTTCTGGATTTTCCTGAACCAGTTCTGGAACATCTAGTTTGGTTACAATCTCTTGGTCTTTGTATAGGAGCTCTGGTTTGTTCACGCGACCAGCCAAGACTTCGTCCTGAGGATCCACACTAGCAAGGCCAGACGGCTTTTGATTGGATGAATCTTGAGAAGGGATTGACTTGTCAGCAGGGCTTGTTGGAGATAGATTTTTCTGCTCATCTCCTACCTTTTGCCCACCTTCATTGGTCTGAAAATGAGGTTGAACCGTATAGTCAAGTTTCTGATCCCTAGCAGCAGTTTCTTGCTGATTAATCTCTTTGTCTTGCTTAATATATCCTAGGTAAGTATAACCCGATAAGGCACGTGGCAAAGGCAGACTATCTCCTTGAGATAATTGGTATTCCTGATTGTACTGGAGCAAAAGTTGATTTTCGATAGCCTTAACTGAAGAAGCCAAACCACTGCTCATCCCCGTTACCAAAATCACATTCAAGAGGGCTTTCTTTTTGCCTTTCTTTTTGGATACAACAAAAATGAGAAGGCCAATTGAAGCTAGGACTCCACCTGATAAAACACTAATAAGGCTATTCTGTCCACCTGTATTGGGCAACTGACCTAGCTGGGCTTTCTCATCCATACGGTAGACTAGGTAATAGGTACTCTCACTATCTTCAGCAATTTTAGGAATGTCCTTGACAATCAAGTCTTTTTCTTGCCCACTCAACTCCGTATCCGTCACATATTTGTAGTGAACAGCTGCATTTTCTTGAGCAAATACAGTTCCACTGCTAGCAATGGACACAAAAAATAGGCTTGAAATCGAAGCTGATACAAGACCAATTGCTAATTTTCGTAAGGAGAAACGATGCTGCTTCTCTCCAAAAAACTTTTTCATTCTAAATCCTCTCAACTTTTACCCTCTATCTAGAAAATAACTAGGATTATATTTTGATATAGGTAATTTACATTCATCATTATACTATAAAAAAAGGTCCTTGTCCCAAATAAATGCTCTGAATTTTATGAATGTAAAAACTTATTTATCTTGTCAAGTTTACCCCTGCTTGATGACAAAAAAAGAAGGCTAATCGCCTTCTCTTATTTAAAAATATTCCTAACAAAAACTCATTATTCTTGAATCTCGAATTTTTTCAAAAGTCCAAAATAGAGGGATCCACCAATGATTGTCAGAATTCCTCCTACCCATCCCAAGAATGGGATCAATCCAACAGAACCACCCACGATAAACAAGATAGAGGGTGCAGGCGTCACACGTTCATCATCCTTGTAATAGACAATAGACACAATTCCTAAAACCAAGACAGCAATTTTCACCAATGAAAAAATAATTATAAAAATCCTCAATATACTATCTGTTGCATCAGGGTCTTCCGTCACTGCAGCAACCCCGACAGCTATCATAAACATAACAAGAGGCGCCAACAGTAAAACAATACCTGCGATAAGACCAAAAATCGCATTTACGCGAGCAAGTGTATTTGTTTTCATCCGAATCTCCTTAAAAAATTTTTACAACTATCATTTTATCATATTTTCATGAAAAACAAAAGAAATTTCAAAATGAGGATACTAGATGGTGAATGATTTCAAATTTCTAAACAGACATTTCGAGCAAGAAATATATCATGTATCAATTTGTTTGTAAATTCATTCGTTTTTGTACTAAGCAAGCCGTTCCCCTAAAAAAAGAAGATCACTTGGATCTTCTTTTTTCGTGTCTGTTTTTACAAGAGACTTATCTTTCAAAGATGGACTGTCTGAAGTCGTCTGTGGCACGTAGATAAGCATTAAAAATACGATACTTGAGCTGGGCGACACTGCTCTTAGAGCTATCTGATAAGGCACGATCAATGTTCTTAGCTGAAGCATCCGCTAGTACTGCTAAGTACATATAATCTTGCAATTCCTCATAAGAAGAAATCGTAATTTGTCGTTTGCTATCTAGTTTTCCGGCTTCAAACTCGATGGTGATTGGACGAAGGAATGTTTGCGCCTTGTTGTATCGCTCATTCAACATAGCTTTCTTCAAATCCTTCCATGATTCATACTGACTACCGTAGAGGTTTTTAAGGATTAGATCATCTCCAACTACACCGACATCTCCTCTGTTCCAGATTGAGTAGGTCTTATTACCTTCTTTAAGCGCTTGGCCGGAGTATTGGCCAGATACATATGGGACAAATCCTTGTTGGTAACCCTTGTCTCCGAGCAATTCATAGGCTCTACGGCGGAACATAAGCCCACCAGGTGCACCAGTTGGATTGTCCAGAGCTGCATAGAAGGAAGCAAACATATTGATGACATAGTAGCCATTTCGTCCAAAGCTAGCTGTATCCCAACCATCGCGACGTCCAATGATATTATGATCAACCAGAGCATCGACAGATTTTAGTTTGGCTGCTTCTTCAGCTGTTATTGGAACAATTCGATCATCAGCGTGAGCTTGTTTACCATAAGACGTATTCTCAAATTTATAATTTTCAGCCTTACGGTACCATTTCATTTTCTGCTGATCAGTTAGAACTCCAGTAACAATATCCCCTTCTACATAATCCAGAAGGTTCAGTACGTCAAAAACTCCATGCATGTAATCGCGAAGTGCATCTGCTGAGGAGAATCGAGCAACAGGATCATAGGTATGGTAACGAGAGGTCGAATCTTTATCTCCTTGATAGAAACTATTGAGAACGAGACCTTTTTCGCTAACATTGGTTACAGACTCTAACATTCCTGTAGCAAAACTCTCAGGTCCTTCACCCTCACGACGACCATGTCCTTCAAAATAGATAGAACCATCCGAGTTGTGGGTCATTTCATGGGTATAGACCATGGTTCCAGAAGCACCCAGCATCTGGTCATAGACGTAGAAGACTTCATAACCATTAGCAAAGGCCCCTAGTCCATTGTCTCCGTGATACTTCCCAGCAGGACCAAAGAAATTGTACATAGCAACAGAGGTCTTATCATTACGCGGAGCCCAATATTGCTGGCCTTTATCATTATAAAGAAAGAAACCGTCTGTAACGATCACCCGTCTGAATAGAGTGTCTTTCCTGTTTGGACTTAGAATGTTGTACCACATGTCATAGTGGTTTCGTTGCCATTCAGCTGATTGATCCACAAGTTTTTCAACGTGTCGATGGAGTTCCTCACCTGAGAGAACTCTGCCACCTTCTTTCCTGTAGCCTCCAAAGCTACCAAAGGCAATGGTCGACATATTGCTGATGATATAGACATCTCTTTCAGGTAAGGTCAGAAGCTGGAGAACCATTTGCTTGAAGCCCCAATCTCCCTGAGTCAGTCTGTCGTAGACCTTGATTGTATACTTACTCTTACGATCTGCATTGTCTTGCTTAGCCTGAATTTCTGGCAGACTTGAACGAGCTTCTACAATATAAGCCTTGGTATTTTCCTTGAACCACTCACTGTTGGTTTTATTTGGCAAGAAGAGTTCACGCAGACTTTCTAAGTAAGCAAAGAGGTCTCCTTTCCCTTTTTCCTTGGCTAGGGATTGTCGGTAAGCATTGAAGTTGTTTTGCGCTCGAAGATTGCCCATTCCAGAGTTCCCGAGAGCGATGATAGTATCCAGTGTCGAAGCTGCTTGATTGCCAAAGAAATCAAACTTATAGGCATTAAGATCTTTGGTATTGAACGTTCCATAGTTGACATTGTACCATCGGTTGAGATAGGTCAGACCAAGCATGAAGGCCTCTTTGTGCTGCAGAATCTTTTGGCTAATCGCATCCGCTACGGCAGGGCCTAGGGTGTTAATCGACTTGTCAACTGAAAGCACCTTGAGGAGCTCCTGACCTAGTTCAGCCTTGGTTTGTTCAAAGGCTTTTTCCAAATAAAGATCATCTAAGGAAGCTGTTTCACCAATCCCTAATACTTTACGCACTGCAGCCGAGTCATAGGTCACAGCTTTGAGTTCTTCCAAGACACTCGCTTTAATGGACTGGTAGTCAGATAAGAAGGCCTCTGGCGTATAGAGCAAATTCTTATCAGTGATGCTATATTCAGCAATCTGGCCATTGGCAAAATCACCCTTGTAGGTCAGATCAAGATAAGCGATCGTCTTATCTGCATAATGCAGCATCAGTCTATTGATTTCACCCTTATGGCTATTGACGTCCGTTGTCAGCGTCTCATCTTTCATCGGAACTACATCTAGCAGGGCTACTTTGTTGAGTTTATCATCTTCAGCTAATTGGTTGGCTATATGAACGATGAAGTCTTTGTTGTAGAATGGTAATAGTTTTTCTACATTTTTGTAGGCTTGTTTTCTGGACTCTTGGGCTCCCCTCACTCGACTATAGTCTGTTTGATGCTGGTAAGCTTGCTGCAATGGCTCCTGGTCCGTCAAGTTTGAAGTGATTCCAAAGGACTGACGTTTGGCTTGCGCATCGGCCTCTGAAATAGAACGGACAAAACGCTCATCTTTTCGATTTGCTGTAGTTCCTTCAAGAACATAAGAGTCCCGAACAGAAGCCTCAGGATACGGATCTCCTGTCATCGCATGACCATTTTGAACCTTGACACTGGTCAAGACATTTCGGACCTGTCCATTGTTCCAAGTAGACCCGATCGCTCCACCGACTTGGCCAGAATGACCTCCATTTTGGATAGAACCAGACACATAAGAAGTTTCTAATCTAGCTCCATTCTGCAAACGACCGATCAATCCTCCAACACGCTGGTCTCCATTTCGACCCGTTACTTGGATAGATACATCTGCCTGACTCTTCTGCGCCAGTGATTGATTGCCGTGGAAATTACCGACCAGGCCACCAATATTGTACTCCTGCCCCCCATCTTGGGTGCTGGTGATGGATCCTTTAAAGGCAACATTGGTTAGTTTTGTGTTTTGGGCAACTCCTACGAGTCCACCGATATGCTTGTTCCCAGATAGACTACCACTTACAGAAACATCCGTAATCGTTGCATTTTGAGCATTGCTAGCCAAGGCCCCTATAGAATCCTTGCCTGTAACTGCAGCCGATTTCAAGGTCAGTTGCTGGATGGTGGCATTTTTCAAGGTTGCAAAGAGTGGTTTTGCCAAGTTGTAGATGGTATAATCTTTGCCATCCACTCGGCTAGTTAGGCTACCTGAAAATTCTTCTGGAACATAGCTTGTCGCAGAATGTTCTAACTCAACCTCATCTGCTGAAACATCCGCTCCTAGTTTGAAGTTTCCAGTCGGGTTTGACTTCATGGCCTCTATGAGCGCTTTGAAGGACGTATAGACACCTTCTTGACTAAGAGGCGTTTTTGGCAATTCAAAAGAGTAATCTGGACGATAATGATCCCCTTCTCCCTCGACGAGCTGATTAGCTGATACCGTTACGGAATAGGCATTGCCCTTATCTGTAATCTTAGAAACAGGTAAGAGCATATCCTTGAACTTGTCTGACTGAATGCGGACATAGTAGTTGTCTAAATCAGATGGAACTTCCGACAGGGATAGGTAACGTCGGTAGTGACTACCATCTTTACCGTACAGTTCGATACGATCAATATCTTTGATTTCAACCTTCTTATAATCTAGCTGAACTGGGCGTTGATCCTCTATACTAGTTTGTTCCCCTTGACCCAGGTCATATTTCATGACAGTTTTGAGGGTATAAGGAGTATAGTAGTCCAAGTCATCAAGTGTCAATTTTTGAGTGAGGTCCACAAGGTCGACTTCCTTGATCAGCGTTTCGCCCTTGTATAGCTGCACTTTGGCTGATTGATAGCTTGCTGTAGCATCCGTCAAGTGATAGCTAAGAGAAACTTGGCGTTGATCTTCTTCCTTCTCGACACTGACTAGAGAGAGGGTTGGTTTTCTCTTGACACCATCCAGAGCTTGACGAGCTGCCTCGAGATCCGTCCGAACTTGATCGACCAAGGCTTGATTGGCGAAAGGATTGTCCAAAACGAGCTTGGCCTGATCTAGAGCACGATGATAGCGGAGTTTGGCTTGTTCATCAGCATACTGGTAAGCAACTGTAGACTGAGTCACATCCTTCATGTCAAATTCAACTCCAAGAGTTTTCTTATCAACAGGTTGACCGTCTAGATTATTCTTAGCAGTTTCAAGGGCTGTTTTCAAAGAATCAACCTGTTCTTGACTAGCATGAGATGCCTCAAAGAGAGCTTGGGCATTTGCGACTGCCTGTTTATAAGACTCTTGATCTGCAGTGGTATCATTGAAATACTGATGCGTTTTCTGGATGCTATCGGCCTCTTCCACTAATTGGTGTAAGGGTTCGAGGTCGAGAGTTCCTTTTTCTGGTTCCACAGGAGCGTGATCCGCATTTGTAGAAATTGGTTTTGTACCGACTTTGATAATCTGAGGAACTGCTTCTTTTGTGATAGTGTTAGAGATTTCCTCTGTATTTTCGACTTTTCCATCTACTAAATACTGACGGGTGACAATCGTACGCACACCATCTTGACCAGCTTGG
>NZ_KV832118.1:575619-575877 GCF_001837335.1 Streptococcus sp. HMSC066F01 | reverse complement strand
ATCGTACGCACACCATCTTGACCAGCTTGGCTAACTTCCCTTTGCCCCAAAGGCAGGTCTGCACTTTCCACTTCCTTAGTTGGATAGGATTCGGCCACTGTTGTGGTAACATCCTTTTCTTCAACATTTAAGCTTGGGACTTCATTTACAGGAGCGTCTGTTGGTTTCTCGCTAACAGGAGCTGTTCCGACGGTTACGATCTCCGATACTGCTGGTGTTGTCACTTCGTTAGAGATTTCCTGGCTTCTCTCTACTTTT
>NZ_KV832118.1:551134-575519 GCF_001837335.1 Streptococcus sp. HMSC066F01 | reverse complement strand
AACTTCATTTACAGGAGCGTCTGTTGGTTTATCGCTAATAGTGCCTGTTCCAACTGTTACGATCTCTGATACTGCTGGAGTTGTCACTTCGTTAGAGAGTTCCTGACTTCTCTCTACTTTGCCATCTACCATGTACTGACGGGTGACGATCGTACGCACTCCATCTTGACCAGCTTGGGTTATCTTGGTCTGGCCAACTGGCAAGCTATCACTCTCTACTCGTTCTCGAGTGTAGGGTTCTGCTACCGTTGTGGTAACATCTTTTTCTTCAACCTCTAGACTTGGAACTTCATTTACAGGAGCGTCTGTTGGTTTCTCGCTAACAGGGCCTGTTCCTACTGTTACGATTTCTGATACTGCAGGAGTTGTCACTTCATTAGAGATTTCCTGGCTTCTCTCTACTTTTCCATCTACCATGTACTGACGGGTGACGATCGTACGCACTCCATCTTGACCAGCTTGGGTTATCTTGGTCTGGCCAACTGGCAAGCTATCACTCTCTACTCGTTCTCGAGTGTAGGGTTCTGCTACCGTTGTGGTAACATCTTTTTCTTCAACGTTTAAGCTGGGAACTTCATTTATTGGAGCGTCTGTTGGTTTTTCACTAACGGACTCCCCTGGGCTTGGTTTTGTAGGAGAAGGGATCTTGCTTCCGACTTTTCTAATCTCAGAAGTCGGCTTAGTCGTTATCTGATTGGAAACCTCCTCTGTATGGATAACCTGACCATTTAAAATGTAGCTGCGGGTCACAATGGTACGACTACCATTTTTCCCTGCCTGAATCACCTCAGTTTGACCTTGTGGCAAATCAGTTGCCTCTACTTCCTCCACTTGGAAAGGAATAATCTCTGTACGACTCGTTTCTTTACTATCAACCTTTAACTCTGGTTGTTCAAAGACAGGAGCATCATTTGGTTTCTGAGCACGATACTCTTCCTGCGCTTGGCTTCCGTTTGAAGTTTGAACCGGAGTATCAATAGGAGCCGAATGATTCAACTCTTTCTTGCCATCAACTGAAGGCTTCACTTCTTTTTGAGATTTCAAATAGCCTACATATTGGTAGCCTTCAATCGTAAGTGGGGATTGCAATGTTTCCCCGACCTGTACAGTCAATTCCTGATTATAGTCTGCCAGCATTTGATTTGTCAAAGCCAAGGAAGTTGGCGCAATCAGCTGACTTCCTAGACTGGTCAAGAGCATGAAAGAAGCGAGTTTCTTGCGATCATCTCTTCCCAGTTTAATCGCTACGACCAGTAGCACAATGCCTGCCCCCGCTGCAATTGAGCTAATGAGTTGGCTATGACCAGTTGCAGGCAACTGTCTCGTCGGACGATAAATCAAATAGTATGTATCATCTGTTTCCTCAGCAAACTGTGGCAGTTCTTTGACTACCAACTGCTTCTCTTGGTCCGTGAGCTCACTTTCTGTCACGTACTTATAGTGGATTTGTTTTGTGACGGATGGCGTCTGTTCACTAGCTGCTACACTAGCAAGAGAACCTCCTCCACTAAAAAGGTAGAAAACCCCTACCAAAGCAGAAACTAAACCAACCGAAACTTTTCTCAATGAAAAACGCTGGTGCTTTTCTCCTAAATAATTTCTTTTCATTCCTAATCTTTCCTTCATCATGATTTGAATCCCCTCTATTCTACCGAAATTTACTAGATTATTCAATTTATTTGCTATAAATAATAGCCACAAAAAACTGCTAATCTTTTCAGTTCATTTACGCTGTCAAAATCCTTAACTTATAAGGTCTTGAATGCACAAACAAGATCAGGGAGAATCACAGAAAAAAATTCCTAGGTAGCCTTAAACCTAGGAATTTTTTAAATTTTAATCAAACAGAATCGTTTCCTTATTTCTTGAAAATAGACTGTCTGAAGTCGTCTGTCTCACGAAGATAAGCGTTGTAAATCTTCTTCTTGAGCAGGTTAACCCAGCTAGCTTCGACACGGCTAGTAGCATTGGTAATGTTGCGTACATCCTCTGCCACGGCTGCGTCCATCAACTGCTGCATCTCTGCATAAGAACGAATGGTTACTTTCTTGGTACTGTTTGGATTTTTAAGCTCGTACTCAATGGTGATTGGCTTCAGCTTGGTTAGCTGATCAATTCGCTCCTTGTACATGGCCTTCTTGAAGGCTGCCCAAGAGGTGTATTCACCCTTAAATACATTTTCCAAGACTTTCTGGTCTGTCACGAGACCGACATCTCTTCCAGACCATCCGTCCCACGTTTTCTTCCCTTCATCGAAGGCTTCCTGAGAGTACTGACCAGAAACATAAGGGACAAATCCGTCATGATAGCCCTTGGCTGCCAGTAATTCATAGGCTGTGCGACGGAACATAACGTCTCCAGGTGCTCCATTTGGATTGCTCAAGGCTGAGTAAATTGGTGAGAAAAGGCTGAGGCTGAGGTAGCCATTTCGACCATATTTCCCACTTTCTTTATTCTCCCGACGAGTGATCACATCATTATCAATCAGGGAGTCAAAGGTCTTCAGCTGCTTGATTTCCTCAGCTGTGAAGCTTCGCGTCTGGTTACCTGCGTGGGTCTCCTTACCATACTTATCTGTAATATAGTAATTCTCCATCTTCCTGAACCACTGTAACTTGGCAGCATCGCTCTGCTTCAACATAGAAGTACCTTCTAGATAGTCCAAGGTGTAGATCATGTCAAACATACCATGGACATAGTGTTGTAGGTCTGCTGCATTTTGAACGCGTTCCTTGAAATTATAGGTATGCATACGTGTCTTAGAATCCTTATCCACCTTGAAGAGAGTATTGAGCGTAATGGTTGGTTCATCTGCGCTCGGTGAAGACTGCAAGAGTCCGCGAGCATAGAGTTCCGCACCCAAGCCCTCACGACGACCATAACCTTCAAAGTAAATAGCACCGTCAGAGTTATGGGTCATCTCATGCGTGTAGACTGAGTTACCATAGTCTTCCAACAATTTAGCAGCATCAAAGTGAGTTACACTACCCGTAGCATAGGCATTATAGCCCTTGCTTGGATACCACTTGCCAGCTGGTCCAAAGAATTCCTGCATAGCCTGTGATTTTTTGTCATTAGCTGGAGCCCAATATCTTTGACCATTCTTGTCAACCAATGAGAATCCATCATACACCAGAACCGAACGGAAGAGCTTGTCCTTGCTTTCTGGACTGAGAATCTTATACCAGAAATCATAGTGGTCGCGCTGGTATTCAGCTGTTTTTCTCACTCTGTCTTCGACATATTCAACTAGTTCTGCGTCTGTTCGCACTCTGTTATTGGCATCCAGGCGGTAACGATCATAAGCCCCCATAGAGAGGGTAGACATATTAGAGATAGCATAGACACCCTTCTCTGTCATGGTCAAGAGTGGCAGGAGCATGCCCTTGTGTTCCCAATTATCTGCAGTAATCTTGTCATAAACACCGACAGAGTACTTGCTCTTGCCCTCGGCTGCGTCCTGAAGCTGTCTCGCTTCTGCTACATCGGACTTAGCCTCAACGATGTAGGCTTTTGTATTGGTCTTGAGCCATTCATTATTGGTCTTGTATGGTAGGAAGAGCTGACGGTAGCCTTCAAGGTAATTGAAGAGTCCTCGCTTGCCAGTTGCTTCAGAGAGCGAATTATCATATGCTGTATAGTTGTTCTTAGCCTTTAGATTCTCAAGTCCTGATTTCCCTAAAGAAATGATTGTATCAAGAACCGAAACGTCATTCTTACCATAGAAATCCAACTTGTAAGCCGATAGGTCCTTAACATTAAAGTTGTCATAGTTGATATTATACCAACGGTTAAGGTAAGTCAACCCTAATAGGAAAGCTTCTTTATCAGCAAGAATCTTCTTAACAAGATAATCCTTAACTACTTCACCTTCAGTATTGATAGCTTTATCCATAGCTAGCACTTTGCGAAGCTCACCTGATAGCTTGCTTTTCACTTGCGTAAATGCAGTGTCTAAGTATAGTTCATCCAAAGAAGTATCTGCGGCTACTCCGAGAGCTGTACGCATAGCTGGCGAATCAAGAACGACTTTGTTTAACTCTGGCAGGACTTGATTTAGAATACTAGTATAATCTGATACAAAGGCTTCTGGAGTATAAAGAAGGTCTAACCCCTTGATACTATACTCAGCAATGCCTTGGTTGACGAAATCTCCCTGATAAGATATTTCTAGGTAGTCAATAGTATTGTCCATGTAGTGCAGCATCAAACGATTGATTGCTGTTTTATTGCTATGGATATCAGTGATAACCTGGTCGCCCTTCATCGGAACAACATCCAGTAGGTACTCCTTGTTCAACTTATGCTCTTTCGGGATCTTGTTCGCAAACGAAACAATGGTTTCTTTATTGTAGAAAGGAAGCAGTTTCTCCATATTTGCATAAGAATATCCACGGTCGAATTGAGCATTGTTTACCTCACCATAGTCGACATAACGCATATTTAGATTCGTGTCATCTAGGCTAGTCGTGATGTCCATAGCAGTCAGTTTTTCTTCCATTTCTTCTTGAGTAATAGTAGAAGTAACAAACTGATCGTTTTTCAAGGTTTCACTTTTAGCAACTTTATATGCTTGCGTAATGCGGTCATTTTTGTATCCCTGATCCCCAGAAATACTGTAAACATTTGTACCGCTAACATTACTGATAACATTATCAACTAAACCATTGAAGTAGTTCGAGCCGACCACTCCACCGATTTGACCGTTAGTGGTTGAATTATATAATTTTCCTGTCACATAAGATTTGGTGATTCGAGCATTGTTTTCTAGACGTCCAGCCAAACCACCGATACGTTGTTCATTTGATCGAGCACCACTAATAATCGTTACATCTGCTTTACTTTGGCTAAGAAGAGATTCTCCTCCTTTAAGGCTTGCAACCAAACCACCTACGTTATAGGCTTTGATGTGTTGACTGTTAGATAGGATGGTACCCGTAAAGGAACTATTTGTAATCTTCGTATTGGTTCCATTAACTACAAGACCAGCTACGTTAGAAGCGTTGCCTACTACCGATACTCTCCCCTGAACAGAAACATCTGTGATTCGCGCATTCTCCGCATTGCGTGCCAGCGCAGCCGAGTCATAGGTACCCACGATATTCACATCTTTAAAGTCGATATTGGAAATGGTAGAACCACTCTTGAGGTTTTCAAATAAGGGCTTGGCTAGATTATAAATGGCATATTGCTTACCATTATGACTACCTGTCAGACTACCTGTGAAGTTCCCTTTGAGGTAGACATAATCTGCAGGTGCAAGACTAACCTCACTAGCATCCAAATCAGCTCCCAACACATAATTTCCTGCCATATTTCGCTTCATAGCGTCTACCAATCCAGCAAAGCTAGTGTAGACATTTTGCTGGCTTGGGACTGCCTTACTGATGTAGAAGTCGTGCCCAGACTTATAGCCCGTTTCACTTTCTTGGACGAGTTCAGGAAGGGTTACATTAACCTTATAGACTGCCTTGCCATCTTTCTCTGCTTCAGAAATGCTGTGAACTGGTAGGAGAATTTCCTTGGATTCGCTTGATTTGATCTTGACGAAGTAAGTAGACAGATCCGTAGGCATAGAGTTCATCGATACAAAGCGCTTGTATTGGTCGTTTTCTTTATGATAAAACTCAACGGAATCAATATCACGGAAGGCAATCTTCTTGTATTCTAGCTCAAAGTTACGACTGTCTGTTTCAAACTCAGTAAAGTTGCCATTATCCAATTCATAAGTCAACTTAGTTTTCAAAGTATAACCTGTGTAGTAGTCTAGGTCGCCAATTTTCAAGCCTCCAGCAAAGTTGGTAATTGGAAGAGTGCGAATCAGCTGATCTCCCTGGTACAATTCTGCAGTTGCTGAGCGGAAGGACTGGGTCTGGTCTTCCAATCTATATTGGACCGTCACCGACTTATCATCAGCATTTTCAGTCAAACTTAAAATCGAAACAGTCGGCTTGACTTTAGGCACTCCATTTAGTGCTTCTTTGGATGCTATCAGGCTAGCAAAAGCTTGGTTGACCTGTACTTGTGTAGCAGTCTGATTGTTCAAAACTCCTTCTGCCTTGGTCAATTCGTCAGTATAAGCTGTCTGCTTTTCTGAATCCGCATTCTTATATTTAACCGAGGTTTTAACCGTTGGATTTAAATCGTACTCAGTCTGAAGAGCTGTTTTAACAACTTCAAGACCACTTAATTGCGCCTTGGCTTGATTGATTTGTTCCACCAGTTGGTTGACTTCTGCTTGGCTGGCTTGGGATTGGCTCAGAATCGCTTGGCCTGCCGTCAAAGCAGCATCATAGTTAGCTTGATGACTCTGACTATCGTTGAAATAACGGGCCTGAGCTTTAATCTGATTCGCTTCTGCCAAGAGACTATGCAGTGAAATTAAATCGAACTCCTCTAAAGCGTCTGCTTTCGGTGCATCACTTGGTACCATAGTTGGCTTAGCCGTGCCGACTTTGACGATTTGTGTTATAGGAGCTAGTGTTTCTTCATTAGATAATTCTTGGCGGTCAACAACTTGACCGTTAGAACTGTAAACACGAGTCTTAATGGTACGTTCGCCTTGAACACCCGGAGTTGTGATTTGGCGAGCATCTCGAACAAGCTCATCCGTATATTGCTCCTCGATGTTAAAGGCTATTTTCTCTACGAGGGTTTCATCTGTGTAAGTCAGTGGATACTCTGGCAAAGCGTCTGCTTTTGGCGCATCGCTTGGTACCATGTTTGGTTTAGCCGTACCGACCTTGACCACTTGCGTTACGGGAGCTAGTGTTTCCTCGTTGGACAACTCTTGGCGGTCAACCTCTTGACCGTTAGAACTGTAGACACGAGTCTTGATGGTACGTTCACCTTGGACACCCGGAGTCGCGATTTGACGAGCATCTCGAACAAGCTCATCGGTTTCTTCTTCACGAATAGTGAAGTTAATTTTCTCAACGCGAATTTCGTCAGTATATGTCAGCGGATACTCTGGAAGAGTTTCTGCTTTTGGTGCTTCATTCGGTACCATGCTTGGTTTAGCCGTGCCGACTTTGACGATTTGCGTTACAGGAGTCAAGGTTTCCTCATTAGATAACTCTTGACGGTCGACAACTTGACCATTGGAACTGTAGACTCGGGTCTTAATCGTACGTTCACCTTGGACACCCGGAGTTGTGATTTGACGACTTCCTTCTGGAATTTCATCTGTATATTGCTCGTCAATAGAAAAATCAATCTTTTCTATTCTAACCTCATCATTTGCAGTCAATTCCAACTCAGAATTCTCATGAATAGGCGCTGTTTCTGGACTGGTGCCATACTCTGCTAATTCTGGAACTTCGTGAACTGGGGCTGTATCAGGAGTTGTCCCATATTCCGTCAGTTCTGGGGTCTCACGAACTGGAAACGTCTCAGGACTGGTGCCATATTCCGTCAATTCTGAAACTTCGTGAACTGGCGCTGTTTCTGGACTGGTGCCATATTCTGTCAGTTCTGGGGTCTCACGAACTGGAGACGTCTCAGGACTAGTCCCATATTCCGTCAATTCTGAAACTTCGTGAACTGGCGCTGTCTCAGGAGTTGTGCCATATTCTGCCAATTCTGGAACTTCGTGAACTGGAGTTTCTTTTGGTATCGAGTTAGCTGGAGCTGTTCCAACTAAAATAATTTCAGAAACAGGTTCAAGTGTCACTTGATCAGAAATCATTTCGCTTTTCACGATTTCTTGACCCTTACGATAATGACGAGTCACAACTGTACGTTGACCTCGAACACCTGATTGTATAACTTTTGATTGGCCTTGAGCCAATTCATCGGTATATTGGTATTTTGTCTGATAAGGAAGTTCTTGGACTGACTTTTGCTCACTAATTTTTAGTTCTGGTAAGTCATAAATAGGAGTTGAGCGTGTGAATTCAATCTCCTTGGCAGCTATAGCTTCTCTTTCTTCCTCAGTTAAAGCATCACCCTTATCTGAAACAATCTCTTTCATATCAAGATTTGTTTCACTCGGTTTAAGCTCACTTCCCTTCTCTTTCTCCAAGTCAAGTGTCGGATTTTCCTTCTGAACAGAATGAGCTAAATGACTATCATTTTGTTCTTCATTCTTTAAGTAACCGATATAGTCGTAACCATCAATTTTCAATGGCGCTGGCAGTGCATCTCCAAGACCCAAGTTAAGACTTTGATTATATGCCGCAAGTTCGATATTCGTCACTGCTAAGACTGTTGGAGATAGCAGCATGGATCCCATTCCAGTTACCAACAAGATCGAAGATAAATACCTCTTCCCATTTCTTCCTTTAACAACTACAAGCACTAGTAATGCAAGACCCATCGCTGTAAAAGTGGATTCCCAAAGGCCGGAGTGACCTGTCTTAGGCAATACTCCAGATGAATTCGCTTGAGTAGTCGGACGATAAACTAAGTAATAAGTCTCTGAAGCATCCTCAACATGCTTTGGAATCTCCCTGATCAAGGCACTCTTCTCTGCCTCCGTCAATTCAGACTCCACTACGTAGTGGTATTTGACCTGAGCAGACTGCTGACTTTGAATTTCTGCTGCCTTCACAGAAGTCAAGCCCCCAGCCATTTGCCCATTCAAAAAGAAGCTTCCAATAGTCGCCGAAACGAGCCCAACGGACAACTTCCTGAAAGAAAAGCGCTGTCGTTTTTCTCCATAAAACTGATGTTTCATTCTCAAAATTTCCTCTTCAATATATTATTCAATCCTTTCTATTCTACCTGATTTCACTTGATTATTCAAATTATTTGTCGCGATTTTTAGAAGCAACACAAGCTTTTGAAAAGTACCAAAACACGACCTCTCTTTTTAAAAACATCTCAAAAAATCAACTTAAAACTCTTCCTAAAAATGTTGAATTTCTACATCTTTATCCTAAGCTTTTACCAGCAAAAAAAGAGAGAAATGACTTCCTCTCTTTTTCCTTTTCATCTCATCTTAAACTATAAGAAGACATATTTCTAATCTGATTATTTCGCTTCAAATCCTTCTGCAACTGCATCTGCAAAGTTTTCTTCTACGATGCTTGCACAGTGGTCACAAATGACGGCATAGTAACTACGCTCAGCAGTAGTTGGATCGATACGACGGCAGCGGTCACATACTTCACCTGTAGCGCGTTCAACTGTAAAGGCAACATCTTCAAAGCTTACTGCACTCTCTGGAGCTGGTCCTTCTGCGATGGTCAATTCTGACACGATCAAAAGTTGAGCTACATTACTGTCCACTGCTCCAAGAAGAGTTTTCACCACTTCATTTGGATAAACTATCAAGTGGGCTTCGAGTGATTTACCGATTACTTTTGCATTACGCGCTTCTTCCAAGGCTTTTTGAGCTTGTCCACGGAAATCCATGAAGGCTGACCATGTATCCAAGATCTCTTCCTGGTTGGCAAAAGTTTCAGCTTCTGGTAATTCTGATAATTGAACGAAGTCTTCAGCTTCAAACTCAAGATAGGACCAGATTTCCTCTGCTGTGTGAGGAAGGATTGGTGTCAAGAGTTTGGTGATTTTGACAAGAATGTCATAGAAGACAGTCTGCATCTGACGGCGTTCGAGTGATTTGGCACCTTCGATGTAGACAACGTCTTTAGCAAAATCAAGGTAGAAAGCTGACAAATCAACGTTGATAAAGTTCACCAAGGCCTTGTAGATTGTCAAGAATTCAAAGTTTGCATAAGCATCACGAATGGTCTTGACAAGCTGGTTAAAGCGGATGGTCATGTACTTATCAACCGAACGAAGCTCATCGTAAGCCACTGCGTCTTGAGCTGGGTTAAAGTCAGATGTATTGGCAATCAAGAAGCGAAGTGTGTTCCGGATCTTACGGTAAGTTTCAGAGACTTGGCTCAAGATATCCATAGAGATACGTACGTCGTTGCTTGAGTCTACACTTGTTACCCAGAGACGCAAGATTTCCGCACCAAATTGTTTTTCAACATCACTTGGAGCAATAGTATTTCCAAGGGATTTAGACATCTTCTCACCTTTACCGTCAAGGGCAAAACCTTGTGACAAGATTTGTTTGTAAGGTGCCACACCATGGTTGGCAACGGATGTGATAAGTGAAGAGTTGAACCAACCACGATATTGGTCAGAACCTTCAAGGTAAAGGTCTGCTGGGTATTTGAGTTCTGGACGGTTAACTACTACTCCATTCCATGATGAACCTGAATCAAACCAAACGTCCATGATGTCTGTTTCTTTCTTGAACTCGCCATTTGGTGAACCTGGATGAGTAAATCCTTCTGGCAAAAGGTCTTTGGCATCACGTTCCCACCAGATGATAGAACCGTGTTCCTCAAAGAGTTGAGCCACGTGCTCGATCGTTTCAGCTGTCATAATAGCTGTACCATCTTCTGCGTAGAAGATTGGAAGCGGAACACCCCAAGCACGTTGACGAGAGATAACCCAGTCGCCACGGTCACGAATCATATTGTAAAGACGAACTTTCCCCCATTCTGAGTGGAACTTCACTTTTTCAATTTCATCCAAGATTTCTTGGCGGAATTTAGATACAGAGGCAAACCATTGTGGAACAGCACGCCAGATGATTGGTTTCTTGGTACGCCAGTCAAATGGGTATGAGTGAGAAATTTCTTCTTGAGCAAGGAGCAAATCGCCCAGTTTTTCGATAACTGTTGGTACAACCTTGTCATAGAATTGACCTTCGAACTCAGCACCAGCATTGGCCATCATGATCCCGCGTTCATTAACTGTTACAGCAACTTCAAGGCCGTTGGCAACACCAACATTGTAGTCGTCCTCACCAAAACCAGGGGCTGTATGGACGATACCTGTACCAGAGTCAGTCGTAACGTGGTCACCAAGGATTACCAACTCATCTACAGCTGTATCCCAAGGGTGAGCTGTCACGATTTGGTTCAATTCTTGACCACGGTAGGTCGCCAAGACTTGAACATCCGCCCAACCAAATTTCTCAGACAAGCTATTCAACAATTCTGAAGCAACCACAAACTTACGAGATTCACCAGCTGGTTGTACGACTACGTAATCAATATCAGCTCCAACAGTCAAACCACGAGAAGCTGTAATGGTAAATGGAGTAGTTGTCCAAACTACGATGTAAGTATCTGTATCGACCACACCTTTTCCATCTTTGACACGGTTAGCATAGTAAAGGGAAGTTGAAAGCAAGTCATGGTATTCAATTTCCGCTTCCGCAAGGGCTGACTCAGAAGACCATGACCAGTAAACAGGCTTGGCACCACGGTAGATATAACCTTTTTTAGCCATTTCACCAAAGACACGGATTTGAGCCGCTTCATAGTCTGGAGTCAAGGTCACATAAGGATTTTCCCAGTCACCAGAAACACCCAAACGTTTAAAGTCTTCGCGTTGTTTATCAACTTGAGAAAGAGCGTAGTCACGGCAAAGTTTCAAGTACTCAACCAAGTCCATTTCTTTACGTTTCACGCCTTGTTTTGCCAAAACTTGCTCGATTGGCAAACCATGTGTATCCCAACCTGGGATGTAAGGTGCATAGAATCCTGACATAGACTTAGAACGAACAATAATATCTTTGGAAATCTTGTTCATGGCATGTCCAACGTGGATATTTCCGTTTGCATACGGAGGTCCATCATGCAAGGTGAAATGTGGTTTTCCTTGGTTCAATTCTTGACGACGTTGGTAAAGTTTTGCTTCTTCCCATTCTTTTTGCCAAACTGGTTCTTTGGTTGGAAGACCAGCACGCATTGGAAAATCTGTTTTCCCTAGATTGAGGGTTTCTTTAAGTTTCATTGTTACTCCTTTAATTTAAATTGACAAAATAAAAACCACGATTCGCAAAAAGGACGAAAATCGTGGTACCACCTTTGTTCGAAAAAAGACCGTGTCTCTTTTCCTCTTTTCCCGTAACGTGGGGAACGTCCAGTCTTACTATTTTCGGACTAGATTTATTGAGAGGATAATCTAACCACTAGGGATTGCAGGACTCTCACCATCTCCCGCTCGCTGAAAATATAGTTGGTTAGATCTTGTTCTCACATTTTTTTATAGGATAAGAACAGATTCTTTATTTGCATCGTCCTCAGTTGCCGCAGTAGCTTCTACTTCAACTGACTCTTCATGCTGGTCACTTTCTTCTGTCTGTTGATTTTGTTGAGCTTCAAACTCAGCTAATTCTTTGTTGCCAGCCTCGATACGAGCTTGCAATTCAGCAACTTCTTCTGGTGTGAATTGACGAGTCATATCAATAGGCTCTTCCTCTGGTTGTAAAGATACAGTTTCACCAAGAACTTCACCCACCACTTCTTTAAAGGCTTCATCACTTGTCTGAAGGTAAGTAGCTGTTGGGCGAAGAATGTCTTCCCAATCAGATGACTCGACAATAGCTAATTGACTTTCAATCGTAGATTTGAGGCGTTGATGGAATACACGGCTCTTATTCTTCAACTCTTCTGTCTCAACAGCCACTCTCTTCGCATTATCTGTAGCCTGACGGAGAATTTCATTTGCCTTGTATTTCGCTTCTTCAAGCAAACGCTGAGCATCTTGTTCAGCTTGTTGAATAATATTGTTTGAACGTTCTTGAGCAGCTTGTTTAACACGCTCCGCTGTATCTTGAGCAATCAAAACTGACTGACTCAAGGAATCCTTCATCTCATCAAAGTAAGACAAACGTTCTTCCAAACTCTTGATGTGTGTCTCTTTATCATGATTGCTACGAACCAAGTCTTCGTAGTCACGAACAACGATATCCAGAAATTCATCTACTTCTTCTGGATCAAAACCTCTAAATCTTGTACCAAAGGTTTTATCTTTAATTTCTAACGATGTAATTGGCATACTTTTCCTCACTTACTTAATAAAAAATAGAATCATTAATTGCTTCTGGTTCTTGCTCACTTGTTACTGTTCTCTTAGGAATATCATTCGTATAATAGGAAAGACGTTCTTCTAGTTTTTTGATATAGAGTTCAGTTTCATCTTTGTATCGAATCATCTCCTCTAATTCAAAGTAAATCTTATCTAGAAAGAGGTCAACTTCTTCCTGATTGTAGCCTCTGAATGTTCTTGAGAAAGCTTTATCACTTATTTCTTGTGGTGTAATCGACATATTTTTTCTCACTTGCTTAAAAGTAGCCGGACTGTTAGTTTTTTCTTATCCTTTTTGGTCTGACCATTGTCTTTGACAACTTTCAAACGACCAAACTTTCTCACACTGATCAAATCTCCAACTGCAACCTGGTAATCAGATTTTTCAACAACATGATAGTTTACCTGGACAGATTTTTTCTCAATCAGTTGACTAGTTTGATTTCTAGATAATTTCAAGGCACTTGATAAGAGGGCATCCAATCGAAAACTCGAAACTAAAATTTCTCGTTCTCTATAATCAATTTTAGACAAAATCCTATCGGTAAAAGGACATTCCTCCAGCGATACAGGAAGTCTGCCAATCTTTCTTATTCCATCCTGAAAAAGAGGAATGAAATCACGATTGACAAAAATCTGTGCTCTCTTTTCATCTACCAAGATATCACCAAATAATTTACGGTCAATCCCTAGTTGGTTGATGATTGTTCCCAATATTTTTCCATGACTCAGTTGTTCAAACTTACTCGGATAGCAAATTTCCAACAAGGCCATTTCAAAGTCTGATATCTCCGGTTCAAAGTAATCTGGATAGAGAAGAACTCGAACCGACTCTGTCGGAAGAAAATCACCACTACTTTGGCAACCCAGTCCATATGTCCCAGCTAGCACCCTCAAGATCTGTTCCTGATGGGGATTGATAAATGGAGTAAGCACTGGTGCATAGGTATCTTCTACCCGCTTGATCCACTCTAATCCCTTATCAATAAAGGGAATATCATCTTGAGAAAAATGCTGATAAATGGCTCGATTTACTGTCATAGTAATAGGACTAGTCGTGTTAAGATATTTCCAACAAACTGAATCAGAATCAGCGCTGCCCAAACCGTAAAATCAAGACCAGCAAATTGTAGATTGAGCTTACGAAGGGGCTCAATAACTGGACGAGCAAGTCTGATAACTAGGCGACCTAGCTGGCTTTCATAGGCATTTGGAAACCATGAAAGAAGAGCAAATGCAACGAGAATGATGGAATAAATGCTGACCGCATTTTGGATTAAACGAATTAAGAAAATCATTATCTTGCTCTATTTCGTTTAATATCAAAACCAAACTCAGCGCTTTGTGATTCATCTGGAAGTTTGATATCTTCAATATTCACGATAACGTTGACAGGAGTCAATAGATACATCGTACTCGCAACTTTTTTCATATTTCCAGCCAAGACATGACGGGCTCCATCCAAGTAATCAAGGCAACGACGGGCTTGTACTTCTGTCATGTATTGGAAATCAATCAAAATACTTTCATTTCCAGCCAACAAATCTACAATTTCAGTTGCATCTTCATATTTTCTTGGATAGCGAACGTCAATTGTCACTTTCTCATCTGAACGATGGCTTTGCATTGCCAATTCTTGCTGACGCGCATGAAGACGAGTAATATTTGCATCTTTTGCTGATCCTGACTGAGCAGGTGCTGGTAATTCTTTAGAAGTTGAGATGGCTGGGCTAACTGTTTCCTCTTGTTGAGTCTGGTAGTTAGTCGTTTCTTCTCCGTCTTCTGTAAAATAATCTATAAATTTATCGAATCTATCTTTTAAAGACATAGCTCTCTCCTATTTAAAAAATGCTGTACCGATTCGAACAAAGGTTGAGCCGAACTGAATCGCTTCCTTAAAATCACGACTCATTCCCATGCTTAGCTCTGTCATCGGCATATTAGGGATTTGTTTTTCTCTAATTTCTGCTTGCAGAGCCTGCGTATCCTTGAAAATTTCTTTCAATTCATCACTGTCTGCCTCAAAAGGAGCCATGGTCATTAAACCAACATACTCAATCTGATCTAACTTAGCCAATTCTGGCAAAAGTTCTAGCAATTCTTCTTTTGAAAACCCATGCTTGCTTTCTTCCCCAGAAATATTGACCTGCAAGAAACACTTGATAACATGATCTGTTCTCTTTTGAATTTCCTGGGCTAACTTTAAGGAGTCTAAAGCATGAAAGTAATCCACAAATGGGATTACTTCTTTCACTTTCCGTCTCTGTAGTGTTCCTATTAAATGCCAAGTAACTGGGTAATCTTTCAAGGCCTGATATTTTTCTAAAAATTTATCGACTCGATTTTCACCTATATGACGGACACCAAGCGGAAGCAAGGCTTCCGCTGTTTGTACATCTACATACTTTGTCACTGCGATTACTGAAACAGCATCTAGAGCACGGTTGGCTTCTTGACTAGCATCAGCTATTTGCTGAAAAACTAATTCAGTATTTTTTTTCAAATTCATTGATTAACGATTTTTGAAGAATGGAGGTGTATCCAATTCATCTTCATCTTGTGAAACTGGTGTTTCGAAGCGTTCTACTGGTGAAACAACTGGATCTGTTTGGCGAACAATAGACTCACGACGCAAATCCCAGTCTCCAAAAGCAGAGGCTTGGTTTGTTTCAAAACGACGTGGGCTTGATTTAGGCAATTCTGCTGTCTCTTCCAAGTCGAATTGACGGTCAAATGTGTGTGCTTGTGGCGCTTTAGTTGATGGACGTCCAACTGGTTGGTTGTTACGAGCTCCAACTACTTTTTCCACGCGCTCTTGACGAACACCTGTCGCTACAACAGTAACACGGATTTCATCCTTCATGCTTTCGTCAATTGATGTTCCAAGCCAGATGTTTACACCTTGACCAGCTGCTTGGTTGACAATTTCTGAAGCTTCTTCTGCTTCAATCAAAGTCAAGTCAAGACCACCAGTAACGTTGACGATGACATCCTCTGCACCATCAATAGTTGTTTCAAGAAGTGGAGAGTAAATAGCTTTACGAGCCGCTTCAACAACGCGTTCTTCACCACTACCGATACCGATCCCCATAAGGGCATTCCCTTTGTTGGCCATTACAGTTTTCACGTCAGCAAAGTCAAGGTTAATCAATCCTGGGTTCGTGATCAAGTCAGTAATCCCTTGAACACCTTGGCGAAGGACATTATCTGCTTCGCTAAGAGCTTCAAGAAGTGGCGTTTTCTTATCAACAATTTCAAGCAAGTTGTTATTAGAGATAATCAATAAAGTATCAACATGCTCACGAAGTTCGTTGATTCCTTCTACAGCGTACTGACCACGTTTGCTTCCTTCAAATCCGAAAGGACGTGTCACGACACCAACTGTAAGAGCACCAAGATCTTTAGCGATACGTGCAATAACAGGGGCTGCACCAGTACCAGATCCACCACCCATACCTGCAGTGATAAAGACCATGTCTGCTCCAGTGATAGCTTCCGTCAAAGCTTCTTCACTTTCTTCTGCAGCTTTACGTCCAACTTCTGGACGACCCCCAGCACCCAAACCACGAGTCAATTTAGGACCAAGTTGGATAACTGTTTCTGCTTTTGTACTGCTAAGGGCTTGTACATCAGTGTTGGCTGCGATAAATTCTACACCAGCAACACCTTCGTCAACCATGCGGTTAATGGCGTTACCACCACCACCACCGACACCAATTACCTTAATAACTGCGCCTTGAGCTGCTGCTGTATCAAATGAAAATGTCATAATTTCTTATCCTCTTTTATTCATCAAACATGCTTCCGATCAAACCACGGAAACGTTCTGTTAGCTTCGGTTTACTTTGAGAACTTGCTTGGAATTCTTCCTTCGGAGCAACTGGAGCTTCCTGCACAGTTTCAGCTGGAGCTGCTTGTGCTGGACTTGGTTGCGCTACTGGATTCAAACGTTGATTTGGAATGCCAAAGTTGATTGGTTTTTGACGAAGGAATTCATC
This sequence comes from Streptococcus sp. HMSC066F01, assembly GCF_001837335.1. GTDB lineage: Bacteria > Bacillota > Bacilli > Lactobacillales > Streptococcaceae > Streptococcus > Streptococcus oralis_S. Next base: position 558,678 of record NZ_KV832118.1, on the reverse strand, counting down.
TCCTTTAACTGCTTTTTGTGCAAGAAGATTGACTTCAGTCAATTTACCAGCAAACTCAGACAAGCTAATCACATGCGCAAATGCAGGGTTGCGAATTCCAACTTGATTTGGTACATAGAGTTTTACGCGAACACCAAATACTTCTTGGGCTAATTCAACAATTCCTGGCAAAATTGCATTTCCACCGATAAGGACGATACCTCCAGGCAAATCTAACAAGTGTCTTCTTTCCAACTCTTGTTTGATTTGGTCAAAGATATGTTTGATGCGTGCTGAGATAATTTCTGCCAAATAGCTTTCTGTTACTTCAACAGGTTCTACTTCACCAATTACTTCAACTTGGAAAGTTTCGTTACTTGCTAGTGGAACGTAAGCTTCACCATAGTTCAGTTTCAAACTTTCTGCAATTTTTTGAGATGTTTTCAAGACTTTAGAGATGTCTTTAGTAACGTAATCTCCACCTTCTTGGTAGATGTTAGTGAACTGCAATTCTTGGTTACGGATAGTCGCTACAGTAGTCTGACCTCCACCCATGTCAATGACAGTCGCACCAAATTCGCGTTCTCCTTCATTGAGAACGGAGTTCACAATTGCCAAAGGTGAAATAATCACATTATCAACATGAATACCTACACGCTCAACTGTCTTACGAAGATTGTGTAGAATCGTACGAGGACCTGTGTAAAGCAGACCACGCATTTCCAAGCGAACACCCATCATACCACGAGGGTCACGGATGCCTTGGAATCCATCCACGATGAATTCTTCTGGAATAAAGGTAATCACTTCACGATCAGGAGTCATGCTCTTTGTCAAAGCTGATTTGACAACATTTTCAACATCTTGATCTGTGATTTCTTTAGTATCTGAAGTTACAGGAATCATTCCTTGTGTTGGTTCAACCTGCAAGAGGTTTGCTGGAAGGCCAACGTTAACAGACTTAATAGAAATACCAGCTTTCTCTTCTGCCTGTGTGATTGCAGATTTGATTGCTGAAGCAGCTGCTTCAATATCAACAATAATTCCGTCTTTTACACCTTTACTTTTGGCATTGCTAACACCAATTACATTTACTTCACCATCTCTATGCTCAGCTACTAGCACTTTAATCGAGCTAGTTCCGATATCTAAGCCTGTAAAAAAACCATCTCTAGTCATTACATCGCATCCTCTCTGTCTTCCAAGTTTCTCACTTCTATTTAATAACTATGTTTGGGCATAGCTATTCAAAGAATATTATAACACAAAAAATCCAATCGTGCTTAGTTTTTGATAAAATTCCTGCATGTTTTTTGAGAAAATTCTAGAAAAATTCTTCTTCTAAGAGATTTTTTGAAGTTAACGTTCACAATTTCCTTTCTGCTTCTTAAAAACCCAAAAAAGAGAAGATCATTTTAGATCTTCTCTTGAATAAATTCTTCCGATTTTTGTTGTAAAAAATTTTCTACTAATTTCCCTGTTAAGCGAATTGCTATTACGATAACAGTCGAAACAATGAGATAATTTAAGGGTTGGCCGAAGCTTCCAACAAGTGGTGGTTTGTTTAAAAAGCCATAATCCCCACCTACAACTAAGTTGACAACCCATATCAAGCCATTTAAGGCGAAGGTGATCACCGTCACATTCTTCAAATCAAGAAGGGAAGGTTGATAGTTCCTAAACAAGTATAGGAGCGCATTTCCTAAAAGGGCAACATGTCCGATAATGAAGGACAAAATGGTCACGTGTGGAAATGGGTAGGGATCAAAGAGGGGGTAAGCCAGTGCTGCTGTTGCTCCAAAAGTTCCTAAAAGAGCAAAGTACTGTTTGTACTTGGATGTTCCTGGAATCAAGAGCATAACAAACATGGCGATACGGCAATGATAGAAGGGTAAACTTTCTGACAGAGGCATGAGATTGCCCCAATACCAGCTATACAGAACAATCAGTTGAACAGACTGAAGGATCTGAATAAAACGCTGGTAAGCCACTTTATCGCGAAAACGATAAGAAGCATAGAAAGTAAGAGCCAGTAAACATAACAAACCAATGTACCAGTGGAGTTCAAACTGGGGCGGTTCTGATATCTGTGTGGTAAATAATTTATCCCACAAATTCATATTCTATTCCTCGTTCATCTAGCTAGAGGCAGTAAAAAAAATTCACTCCCCCCAGCTTTTAAATTTTTTGAAAAAACTTGATTCTATGCATGGCATAGAATACTTGAGTCTTAAATTCGCAACCTATTATATCATTTGTATTGCAGAAATGCACCTTGTAGATACCCTTTTTTGATTTGTCCACTTCTCTAGCATAAACTAATCAACATATTGGTCTCTTTGTCCTTTATAAACCTGCCAAAGAATCTCCATTTGCTCCTTGGTGATGCGTTTTTCAGATAAGACTGGCAATTGGTCAATGGCAAAAAATTGAAGCTCAGCAATTTCTTGATTCTCTTGAAATTGTCCATCAAGAAGCTTACATTCAAAGACAAACTTTGCATATTGTTTGCTCTGTAGTTGGAAACGATTGGTATCAAAAACGGCAAGTAACCTTTCAGTTTTTGCTGTAAAACCGGTTTCTTCTTCAATTTCTTTAAGAATATTTTCGGTTGGAGAATAGCCAACTTCACCAAAACCACCTGGCAAAGCCCAACTATCCTCCCCTTTTCCTCTAACTAAACAGACTTTTTCATCCTCAACAATCCAAGCACGGACGTCCATCAGAGGAGTTGCATAAGCGGACGTTGGTTTCAAGACTTCTGCCACTTCTTCTGCATCGAGGTCTGATACCTGATTCAACATTTCAGATAACAGGATTCGCAAGTCCTCGTAGCGCTCTCGGTCGAAAGGATCTTTTGTAAAGGTTAATCCAGTATCCGTAATGGCTAACATTCTTTGCAGATACTTGGTAAAATCACTTGCATTCATTTTCTAAACTTTCTACCAACTTGGCTAGATTCATGGAGTTAGAGCCTTTAAGCAAAATTTGGTCATTGGCACCGAGGCTTTCCTTGACTTGCTTAACAAGGTCTTCAAATTGGTCCTCGTCAGCTGTTTTCTTAAAGTAGAAAACGTGACCGATTGGGAACATTTGACTAGCCAGCTGGCTTAATTCCGCAATATCTTCTCCGTAGAAAATAACGGTATCCAGCACATCTGGCGATAGGCTCAAAATCATCTGGTTATGGAGCTGGACTGACTGGTCTCCGAGTTCCTTCATGTCTGCCAAGACAGCGATTTTCTTGCCTCCTTCGTTGGCTGGGATAGCAGAGAATGTCTCCAAAATCAACTTCATAGCAGTTGGATTGGCATTGTATACGTCAGACAGAATATCTGCTCCATTGGCTGCTTTCTTCCACTCAGTACGGTTACGCGTCAATTCTAGGTTCTGGAAGGCCTGATGAATTTGCTCCTCTGAAACTCCTTCTTGTAGAGCCACATAAGCAGCAATCATAGCATTGGTGGCATTGTACTTACCTGTCACTGGCAAATCGAGGGCTTGTCCCAAGAAATTAGCCTTAAAGGTCAGACTATTCTTGCGCTCAATCAAGTCTGTGACTTCTAACTCAGCTCCTGACCCAAAACGGACCACTTTTTTATCTGTAGGCAAGTAGTCCTCTATAATCGGGTCAGCTGGTGCCAAAAGCAAAGAACCTGGTGCCATACCATCAGCAATTTGCATCTTCCCTTTAGCAATCTCCGAACGGTCTTTGAAAAAGGCCAAATGAGCCTCTCCAACCAAGGTCACAATGGCTGTCTTAGGATGAGCCAATTTAGACAAGAGATGGATATCTCCCAAGTGATCCTGCCCCATCTCCAAGACCAACTTTTCAGTATCATCTGGCATATGAAGAACTGTGTAAGGAAGACCAATTTCGTTATTGTAATTGCCCTGAGTTTTGTAGGTCTTGTAGGTTGTTGACAATAAATGTGCCAACATATCCTTGGTCGTCGTTTTTCCATTTGAACCCGTTACTGCAAAGACATCAACAGCCGTTTTCTCAAGATAGTAGGCTGCGAGGGTTTGAAAGGCAGTCAAAACGTCGTCTACTAGAATGTAGGGATGATTGGCAACCTCCTTCTCAGACAAGGTTACTACTGCACCATTTTCAAAAGCTGTTTCGATAAAGTCATGACCGTCACGCGCACCTTTAAGTGGAACAAATAAATCTCCAGCAGTGATTAAACGACTGTCAAACTCAGCCTTTTCTAACTGAACGTCCGCAAAAAGACTAACATCATTTTTAGCTCCAACAGCTTGGGCCACTTCATGGATTGTTAATTTCATTTCTACTCCTTTAAAAAGGGTTGAAGTCCAAGAACTCTAGTCACCATGCAGTGATCGTCCTGACTTCTACCCCTTCTTTCATTTTTATAGCAAATGCGCTTCGCGCTTGTCAAAACTTTGCTTAGCAAGGTCAACCAAATGCTCGATTAGTTCTGGGTAGCTGATTCCCATATTGTCCCAAAGTAGTGGATACATAGACCACTGGGTGAAACCTGGCATAGTATTGAGCTCGTTTAGGAAAATTTCGCCCTTATCTGTATAGAAGAAATCACAACGAGACAGACCGAGGCCACCAATCGCACGGAAGGCAGTTTCTGCATTTTGACGCATGATAGCTACCACATCATCACTGATTTTAGCCGGGATATCCATGGTAATCTTGTTATCGATGTATTTGGCATCATAGTCATAAAAGGCAACATCCTTAACCACTTCACCAGGAAGCGTGCTCTTAACATCGTAATTGCCCAAAAGACCAACCTCGATTTCACGGGCATTCACCCCTTGCTCTACCAAGACACGGCTGTCATATTGGAAGGCAAGTTCCAAAGCTTGGCGGAGTTCTTCTTGATTTTCAGACTTAGAAATACCGACACTAGAACCCATGTTTGACGGCTTCGTGAAGACTGGGTAAGTCAATTTTTCTTCAACTTCAGCGATTTTAGCAGTCACATCGTCCCCTTCGACGATAGCCACATAAGGTACTTGGGCAATCCCGACAGATTCTAAAACACGCTTGGTCGTGATTTTATCCATGGCAAGACTAGATGACAAGATATTGCAGCCAACATAAGGCATTTTCAAAACTTCTAGAAATCCTTGAACAGAACCATCTTCTCCCATCGGACCATGAAGAACTGGAAAGACCACTGCACCTTCTTCATAGATGGCACTTGGCGCTATTTTCTTGTCCCAGTCAATAGTCGCATTGGTCATGAGACGGTCTTCTTGACCTGGAGTCTGGCTAAATTCCTGTGTTTTGATAAAGTCACCTGACTGGCTGATGAAGAAAGTCTTGACTGTGAAACGGTCGTAGTTGACCGCACGCATCACACTTTCAGCTGAAAGGACAGAGACTTCACGCTCTGCACTACGCCCACCGTATAAAAGAATAATCGTTTGTTTCATATTGCTTGTCCTAATTCTAATAGAATACTCGTTCTTTAGTATATCATATTTGCTTCTTTTTTGAAACTTGTATCTAAAAAAGCCCTCATTTGAGAGCTGAAATGTTACCTATCCACCACTTGAGCTTCAAAGTAAGCTGGTTTGTCGTCTACATTGGTGATAGTGATCATGTAGGACTTGTTATTGGTTACATAAAAAACTTTCTCCCCTTGGTAGCTGACAACAATCCCATTCTTTACCAAATGAATATCTGTTTGATTGTTTGGAAGCTCTTTATCATCATACCTTTTTGGAGCTCTATCTATTCTGCAAAATTTCGTTCTCTTTCCTTTTTCTACGCTGACCCGACCACCTGATAAACTGCAACAATACTATCATACGAAGAATCAAATAGACCAAACGAAGGATTTTCATCCTAGTAAGAACTGAGCTAAACTCTTCTCTTACTAATTCTATTTCCTGAATTAAATCCTCAATATTCTTACCTAGCTTTTTCTCTACAATAGTTGCATTTTCTGATATCAGATAATATTTAGCATCCAAAGTTGAAAAATACGCTTCAGAAAGTGTTCCTTCTAAAGGAAATGAAATATCGTAATTATTATTAGGAGTTTGATTATATTCTGCGAAGACTTGTTGACCATATTTACAAGGATACCCCGTAATTTTAATATTTTTATAATCTAAATGCATTAACCCGTCTAAGGCAGGGGTCGTCCACTCCTCTTTATAGTGGTATAATTTCATTTTCTTATCTACCATTGGCCAAACTATAACATACCGACTATGCATGAATTCCTTAGTTAATGCAGAGTTACTTGCCAAACTGGTCGCACCAATCTCATATACTGACCAAATAAGTACTAAGAGCATTAAGACAGCTTGAGTTGGTTTGTTTTTATAATAGTTTTTCATTTTATTTAACATTTTACTCTCCAACTGCGGGATTAGGTTTATCTAAATCTTTTTTTGACATTTTGACTAGTATTCGCCACTAGATCCTTTCTTGCATATTCGAAAGAAACAAGCTGATTGTTACTTTCAAAGCAAATAAGTCTCCTTTACTAAACAATTGCAACTACTGAGGCCTAGTTTACGGTTCCTAAATCTACCGATCCACCACTTGAGCTTCAAAGTGCGCCGGTTTGTCGTCTACATTGGTGATGGTGATCGTGTAGGACTTGTTATTGGTTACATTAAATACTTTTTCCCCTTTGTAACTGACAACAATTCCATCCCGTACTAAATTAATGTCCTTTTGATTGTTTGGAAGCTCTTCATCATCATTTTCTGAATGATTTCTTCTAAAAAGTTTTTGTTCTTCAACACCATAAAAAATATCGCTATCCATCTCAAACCAAACTTTTTTACCTGATAATTTAAGCTTATTAGTATCATTTTTTTTCAAGATTAATTCTGAGTAGTATTCTACATCATGTGTCCGAGGATTTACTGTAAAATTAGCCGACTCTCCTGGTTGCAGAGTATACTTACCAAGATTTTGTGCCCATAGATTAAAGAAAAAAATAGCCGCCAAAACTACAACAAGTGTTAAACTACAACCTAAATTCCAATTTGATTTTCTCTTCAAGTTCATTTGTAACTCTCCTTATAGTCATTAATTCCGTCTTGAATCATCTTAGCATCTCCTGGATTATCTCCATAATTTCCATTAATAATGTTCTCTAAATATTTCAAAAGATTCTTATCTGACCATCCCTGAGCCACTCCTGCCCCAACTCTCAAATATGCATCACTCGATTCTAAGTAACCTTTACCAAAATAGCCAAAGAGATAATTTCCCAAATAATCAGACTTCATCCCTTGTTTCCACTGGCGTCCCCAGAGTGAGAACGGATAATCTTCTCTGTATGTTCTGTTTTTTAAGTCTAGAGGTTTATTAGAATTAACCAAATCTATAAATGTTCCATTGTCCCCAATCTCATTTCCTATAGCAATCGAATTATCGACTCTTCCATTATCACCAGTGCTTTTCCATTTTCCAACTTATCTAAGATTTCTGGTATTCTTTATGCAAATCCTTAGCTTTCTTAGAAGGATCATATTTTGCACTCTCAATCTTCACATCCTTGATCTTCTGCACCCAGCTCATGTCCACACCGTCCGCATAGTAGTTGCCATCACTA
>NZ_KV832118.1:497099-551034 GCF_001837335.1 Streptococcus sp. HMSC066F01 | reverse complement strand
CACCGTCCGCATAGTAGTTGCCATCACTATTGACGAGGTATGGGGAATTTACACAAATAGATTCCTAGTAATCACTAAAAAAGGAAACTCTGAAAATGAATAGTCCTCACGAAGTATAGAACTAAAAGAAAAAAGGGGAGTGTAAAATTGGTAACTTAAGTTTTACAAAGAAAAGAAGACAAGAATAAAGCTATCAAAGTGAAAAAATAATCATTTTTTCTTCATTTTACTTTTCTAGTTTCCTCTATTCACCTGTCACCTGCGCTTCAAATCTAATGTCTCTGTCTGAAATATTCGTTATTTTTATTTGTTTTGCGTTTGGAATCTCAAATTCCCAAGATTCTTTAGATTGAAGAACTACACCTTTTTCTGATAAATATATACTATTATTTGTATCGTTTTCTTTTATTTTTGTTGGGATATTACTTGACGATGAGTAGATTTCGCTAATTTCTTGCTTCAAAACATCATAGTTAGTCCCTAAAAGGTTTCCTTCTCCCTTCTGCCACCATGAGGTTTTCCCAGATAATTCTAATTTCCCACCAGAAATCTTAGATAGATATAATTTTGGAGTAAATTCCTTTTGTTTTGAGGTCGGAACTTTTAAAACTATGGAATCCCCTGGTTTCAAGGTATAACTCGCATTTTTGAAATACAAATAAATATAATAGGAAAACACAATCGCTACAATAGCAACTATTCCAGAACATCCTAGATTCCATTTATTAAATTGTTTTCTTTTATTTTTCACGCGTACTTCTCCCCATTCTTCGTCAGAAACTCAGATTGAGACATATCACTAATCTGCTCCAAGATCCTCTCTCCAAATATCCTTGTCGGTCACATCAACCCAATTTTTGGGGCTAAAGCGACTAGAGTAGATGGAGGTCCAGTTTACCGATCCACCACTTGAGCTTCAAAGTGTGCCGGTTTGTCGTCTACATTGGTGATGGTGATCGTGTAGGGAGTTTCTTCCGTCACCCCAAATACTTCCTTTATCTCCCCTTGAACCACTATACCATCACTTTCTAAATAGATACTTTTACTCTTATCATTTGGTAAGTCTTTGCGCTCGGTTTTGTCTTTTAAAAAAATTAGCTCCGTTATTGTTTGCTTTTCAACATTATAGACTATATTACTGTCTTTCATTCCCCAACCTTTTCGACCGGACAATTTTAACTTCGCATCATCTAATTTTTTAAAATGTAGTTCCTAATTATACTCCAGCTGCTCTGTTTTAGAAAAAACTTTCAATTCAACACTTTGACCTGGTTGCAGAGTGTACTTACCAGCATTTAAAACCACACAAATAAAAACTGCCGCAAACGAACCATACAACAATCCGATGATCATTCTTGAGAGACTGCTTTTAAAGTGCCGTAAAAGTAGAAATAAAGACACAATAAATAACACGGGTGTTAGCATTTTAGTTTTCCTCTCTCATCACTATTAAAATCCAGAAGAACTGTGGCCCTCAATCCCTCCTTAAAAGAGAGTATATTTTCCAACCCAAAAGAAAGCAGACCAAAGCTATCGAATAGTAGAAAATTTTCTGAAGCAAATGATTTAAAACTATCTTTCTCATCTGATTCACAACTGTATATAACTGATTCATCGCATTGTCCGAGCGTTGTTCCCAAACGGTCACTGAAGAACCTGTGTTACTTTCAATCACAGCTTGATTTTCACTTGCTAATTTCAAATATCTCCCAGCATGATACAACCGCTTTTCCCCATTTAACCAACTAATTTCAACACTCTTGTCTCCTTGTAATCGATTATTGTAACTGATGGATACCGCTTGATTCTCAGAAGAAATCTTACTTTCAATTTGATTATAGTCATCCACCACATAGATAAGGCCGATGTTCTTTCCATTTTCTTTTGAGGACACTAGATGAATATGCTTATCAAGAGCATGCCAATCCTGATCATTTTTATCTTGAATCAATTGAACCATACTACTATTCACATCCATCTTAGAAAATGAATAATATTGATAGATTGGCTTAATGATGAACAATATCATATAAAAAAGGAAAAATAGGATAGACTTACTTTTATTTCTCATTTACTGCTCCAAAGTAACTTTTTTTACAAAATATTCTTAAGAACTCTGTCATGGCAACCTGCCTTTATAAAACTATTACCTCGTCGTTCCGTTTGTTATTCTGTTCTCCATATATCCTTAACTGTCACTTCTCCCCAATTATCTTGGCTAAAACGACTAGAGTAGATAGTGGTCCAGTCTTTAAGGACTTTATTACGGAGTACATTATCTGCTTCCTTGCGAATCTCATCAACAGCCTTTCCGTGTTTTGCAAGAAAGTCCTCTACTTGAGACTGCTGAAAATATCCTGTACTCTCATCATCATAGTACCACATAAACCGTTCTAATTGCTGATTGTTTACATCGTACAAATAATCTACATTTATGGTTGTCTCTGTATCTGGCAGTCTCAAACGCATCTCCAGGTTAACTTTTGTCATACCCTGAAAATTAAAATAAAAATTATAACCTAGAGAATGAATAGTATTTGGTAAGTCTACACTTTTATAATTAATAGCATATCTATACAACTCATCAGAGCCATTGTCCACAATTTTTAAACTTTTTAACTTATAAAAAGCTCGACCTTTCCATAGAAACGTATAATTGTGATAATCACTTTCTTCGTAGTATATTTCATCAAAAATATTGTGAACTCTCTGATATTTATAGTACTGAAAACCAGAGAAAGATAATAATAGAACTATTAGCAACGAAAAAATTGCAAATTTCCTCTTCTTCATCTAATCACCTCATCTCTGTCAACTCTTGATTACCTGTTTCAATATTTCGAATGAAATTATCAATACTTGGGTAATTTTTTTGTAGCTTATCTACGGTATCTTTTTCTAGTAAAATCCCTCAACACACCCCGTTGTTCATACGACATTGTGTTAAGAAAGAAGTTACTTTCTCTGGTAAACTATCCATACAAAGTCTGATACATCGTTTCCATGAAAGCCTCAAGCTCTTTTTGAACAATCTTTAATAGGCGCTCTTCTTCGGATTGAGAGATGTTCACTCTCTCATTTATATTTTTTTCATTTATTTGAAAATAGGCGCTAGAAACTAAATCAAAGTTCTTATCCAATTCATAGAGTACACTAGTTATTTTACCATCTATCTCTATTCTAAAATAAGCAGTAACCCCATTCCGTCCCAGATTTGAGATATCCAAATCGATGTCTCCTTTTATCCCTATGGAGTCAATTCCTCCATCCAAGCGGATGGCACCGTCGGGAGGAACGACATAGCCTGCTTTACGAATGTCAGACGCATATTTTCCTGAATCCATTAAACGTTGTAAGACGGCTATATTGTCCCTCTCTTCAAAGGAGGTTTTTAATTGCATATGTTCTTGGTGGTTTTGATACTGAAAATAAAGATTCAAGCCAGTAGCTAAGGCAATTACAGAACCAATCACGATCAGTATTTTTTTAAGTCCCGACATTTTTTTCACCCCCTCTGTCTAAGTAATCATAGAAGTCTTGTTCATACAGCATTGCGTTGAGTAAGAAGTTACTTTCTCTAACAATCTAACCATACAAGGTTTGATACATTTTTTTCATGAAGTCATCAATCTCGCTTTGAACACTTCTCAACAAGTAATCTTCTTCGGCTTGTGAGATAGAAACAATCTCTCTTTTCCCGTTACCATTTTGCTGAGAATAGCTGGAATCAATTAAATTCAGATTTTTATCTAAAATAAAAGCTACATGCGTTTGTTTTTCATTAATCTGTGTAATGAAGAATAACTGAAAATCCTTAGCATCTTTTTTTGGAGGGCTAATTTTCAAGTGTAGTTCTCCTTCTATTTCTAATGGATAAATGACTCCATCCAAACGAATAGCTCCGTCAAGAGGAACGACATAGCCTGCTTTTCGGATGTCAGACGCATATTTTCCTGATGACGTCAAACGATGAAGAACTTCAATTCTTTCATTTTTCTCAAAGGCTTCTTTTAAAGTACTAGTAAAGTACTAGATTGTCGGAAATGATTGTAAGCAAAATATGAAGGAATTGCTAACAGAAACAAAAACAATACGATCAACCATTTAAACTGTTTTAATTTATCTGACATTAGTTTCTTCCCTCCATATAACACTCTCTTTCAAATAAGTTTTATTATAAACTCTCACTCATCTTCCTCATCGTCATAAACTGGTTCACCATGGATTTTGATGTATTCCTCGCGCTTCCTATCCAATTCTTCCCAGATGGGATCGTCAATGACTTTCATAACCTTTATCTCTTCTAAACTAATATCTACCGCTTCATCGTAGGTCAAGTTCAGCAAGTCTGCATGTTTCGTTTTGAATTCTTCAATATTCAGCCATGTTTCTTTGTCGTCTTCGCTGATTTGACCGTCAATGGCAGATGCTACTTCAATCACCAGGATATAGAGAGCTCGCTTATCAACAGTTAGAGTATCCTTATGAGTCGTGATGATTCGTAGATAGTCTCCTTTTTCTCGTCCATCGCTTTCATAGGAGTCTTCAAAATCCAATATTAGATACTCGTATTTAAATGAATTCCACGGATTATCTCCTATTTTAAAATCAGTCACCCTCCAACGCTCATCATTCGAAGAAAATTTATCCAAACTAACGCTAAAATAGAAATCATCATCACGTGCGTAAGAAAAACCAACCTGCACTCCCTTACGTTCCTTGAACCACATTTTCCAAGGATATTCCATACAGGATTGGTAAATACTAGTCTCGTAGTTGCCTTTAAGATATAATCTCACTCATCTTCCTCATCATCATAAACACGTTCGCCGTGGATTTTGATGTATTCTTCTCGAAGCCGTTCCTCCTCTTCCCATAGAGGATCTCTTACCGGTACCATTGTCTTTAATTCTTCCAAACTGATTTCAACAGCTTCATCATAAGTCAGTGAAAGAACATCCTTGTGATATTTCTTAAATTCTTCTACACTTAGCCAACTTTGCTTGCCGTCTTCGCTAATCTGACCATCAATGGCAGATGCTACTTCAGTTGCCATAATGTATAAAGCACGTTTGTCTACAGTTAAAACATCTATATGAGATGTTGCGATACGTAGATAATCTCCACGTTCTCTCCACTCTGTAATGAAAGTTTTTTCAAATTCCAATTGAATATTTTCATCAGAAAACGAATTCCAAGGATCACTCTTGTCATATGGTATATGATTCCATCGTTTATCATTAAATCGCCATTTATCAAATTGAACTCCAAAAAAGAAATCATCTTGTAGCATCTCATCATCACCAACGTTTGAGTATGTAATAGGATGACCATGCCATTCCTTAAACCACATTTCCCAGAGCAACTCTCTTGTCGTAAAGGTTATTTTTTTCTTAAAATCACTTTTGATATATAGTCTCATAAATCTGAGATATCGCCTCCATGTGCTAGTATATATTCTTTTCGACGAGTGGCTTCTTCCTCCCAAAGAGGATCGTCTACAACATCCATCGTTTGAATTTCAGTCAAACTTAGTTCATTTACTTCTTCAAAAGTTAGAGATAGAATGGCCTCGTGCTTTTTCCTAAACTCCTCGACTGTTAGCCATGTCTTCTTATTATCCTCGCTAATTTGCCCATCAATCACCTTTGCAATCTCAAGCGCCATAATGTACATAGCCCGTTTATCAACTGTCAAAACTTCTAGATGGGTGGTTAAAATACGGAGATAGTCTCCCTTTTCATTATAATCTGTAGCAAATGCATCTTCAAAATTAATTTCAATACATTCGTCAAGATGTGAAAAGAGTCTTCGTACTCCTTCCTTTAGGGGGACACTAGACCATCTCTTATCCGCAGTGCCTTTCCTCAAGGATAAATTTGAGAAAAAATCTTCTTGTAATGCATCATTGTTCCCAGCATTTGAGTAAGAAATTTGCTCATCTTCTGGAAACCACATTTTACCAGCTAGTTCTAAATAACCATAAGGTACTCTTTTTGTATAATCGCCTTTTAAATATAATTTCATTCATCCTCGTCATCATAAACTGGTTCACCATGGATTTTGATGTATTCTTCATTCCTGCGGTCGTCTTCTTCCCAAACCGGGTCTCTTACATCGTCCATAAACGGAATTTCTTCCAAACTCAGCTCATTAGCTTCTTCATAACTAATCGAAAGGATATCCTCATGCCGGTTTTTAAATTCCTCCACACTTAACCAGCTCTTTTTATCATCTTCGCTAATCTGACCATCAATAGCAGTCGCAATTTCAATGGCCATAATATACATAGCTCGTTTATCAACAGTGAGAAGGTCAAGGTGCTTAGAAGCAATTCTTAAACATTCACCTTTCTCACGAAAATCCGACATGATAGCATCTTCATAGTCTAACTGTATGTATTCTGACTTATGGGATAAAAAATCATACTTTATCCCTTCCTTAATCTGAACACTTTTCCATCTATCATCATGAGTTTTCTTGTCTAATTCTAAGTGAATAGAAAGTTTCTCAATCGGTAGTTCTAGATACCCAGCATACGACAAATCCGGCTCTTTTCCATCTTTTTCCTCAAACCACATCCTTTTCGCTAGTTCCATGTAATCAAACGGAATTTCTTTGGTGTAATCACCTTTTAAATATAGCTTCACTCATCTTCCTCATCGTCGTAAACTCGTTCGCCATGGATTTTGATGTATTCTTCCCATCCTCTGTGTAATTCATCCCAAAGTGGTTCATCAACCGCCTCCATAATCTCTAGCTCCTCCAAACTAATATCAACCGCTTCATCGTAGGTCAAATTCAGTAGGTCTATATGTTTCGTTTTAAATTCTTCAATACTCAGCCATGTTTCTTTATCGTCTTCGCTGATTTGACCGTCAATGGCAGATGCTACCTCAATCGCCATAATATACATCGCACGCTTGTCAACCGTTAGAATATCTAGATGAGTGGAAATAATTCGCAAATAATCACCTTTCTCACGCCCATCGCTTTCATAAGAATTTTCTAGATCCAATGTCAAGTTTTCATATTCAAATGTCTTCCAAGGGTTTATATTTGTATTAAAATTTGCACTCTCCCAACGTTCGTCATTATATTTAAATTTATCCAACCGTAAATTCAAATGTAAATCTTCATCCCAAGCATAGGAAAAATCGAGTGGAATTCCTTTTCGCTCTTTGAACCACATCTTTTGAGCTATTTCTTTAAACTCTTCATAAAAATCAGTCTTGGTGTAATCACCTTGTAAATATAACTTCATGCATACCTCCTGTTTTAATTCGCATAATACCTTTGATAAGCTTTCCAAATTCTATCAATAATTTGCTCTCTAACTCCCTTACTGAGTTTACTTAAACTTTCATTTGAATTTACCCAGTCTACAATAGAATCTTTTCCTATTATTCTATCTATCCTTAGATGCTCATTTAGAGGATAGCCAGATTTCCCACTTCCAGATTGTACTTGAAATTTACCACTCTGTGGTTCAGAATCAACACGGATTTTTACATTTTTCCCTTTCACACGTGCTTCTATCTGTTTCCCATGAGTAATACTTGTCTTTTTATTAGCTTTCCAGCTATCGTAGTTGCTAGAATAATTAATCTGAATTTCGCCATTTTGTAAGGCTGTCTTTGTGATAGCTGATAAGCTAGTTACTGCTCCACTAGCTATCAGTACATTCCCATATTGTACCCCTGATACAGATGCTGCCGTACCAGCTACGATACTTGTCCCTGCTGTTGGTGGACCAGCCATGATACTCAAGACTTCAAGGGCGCCACTCGCAAAGTAAACTCCCAATCCAGAGAATATTTGAGCTACTCCACTCCAAAATTCGGCTGAATTTGCTTCAAAGTTTTGTGCTTTTAGTTCATCAAACTTTTTGTTGACCAAATGAGTATAGTCAGCATCGTATTTCCCGTTTT
Organism: Streptococcus sp. HMSC066F01; assembly: GCF_001837335.1. GTDB lineage: Bacteria > Bacillota > Bacilli > Lactobacillales > Streptococcaceae > Streptococcus > Streptococcus oralis_S. Next base: position 543,103 of record NZ_KV832118.1, on the reverse strand, counting down.
TTGAAACGACATAGCCTTGCTCCAAGGAATGAATTTCAATGATATTCCCTGTTTCATCAATCTTAAGAGTGTGATTGTAGTCGTCAATTATTTTATCCCATTCAGACTTGTCGTGACCTTTTAAGCGCTTCTTTAATTCGGCACGATAGTAGGCATCACCATCTTCCGATAGCATCATATCCCTAGAAGCTTTATTGATGGCACGAGTTTCAGAGTCTTGAAAATCTCTTTTGGCATGCGAAACAATCTTCACATCCTTCATCTTCTGCACCCAGCTCATGTCTACACCGTCCGCATAGTAGTTGCCATCACTATCGACAATGATTTTACTTAGTTGCGTAGCTCCTTGAATCGCTAACCCAAGGACTTCTAGACTATCGCTGAAATACTGGGAAACTTGTGAGACAAAAAATTCTAGTTTTTCAATCTTGTCATCCAAATCCTGAATACCTGACTCGATTTGAGACTTGGTATTGTAGAGGATGGTCTTCTCAGAGAAAGCTTTCCCCCAATTCAGTGTAAAGAAATCTTTGATTTGATTTAACCAATTCTCCCTCGCTTGAATCTGAGCTTCTACGATAGCTAACTGCTCTTCCCTCAATTTTTTCAGTTCCTTGAGCTGGTCCATGTCCAAATCTCCATATCCTGAGACCTGAGCATCTGCATTTTTGTAGGAGGTCAACTCTAGTTGGATATCATCTATCGCTGCTTGTAACTTCTTGATGCTGGGGATGATAATCTCTGTGAAGAGACCTTTACCAGCTGTGTAGGCTGCTCCTGTCAGCTCACCTGAGTCTAAAGAGGAAATCAGGTGGTCACATCCACTAGATAAGCGGTCCGTGACTTCATTTGCGACTTGGAGATTGTTAGTCATGGCCTGAATCAATTCTTGGGATTCTTGTGCGCTGTATTTTACTCCCATGGTAGCCGATTCCTTTCCGATATCAGTTCTTCTCTAGCTTCATCGAAAGTTCGACGAGCCTTCTTCGTTTGTTTTCCCAATTCATCCAGTTCCTCTTCTACATAAGAGTTGATCTGTCGTTGAATGGTTCTATTATCACTTTCGATTTGCTCTATCACCTGACGAGAACTGGGCGAGAGAGCCAATAGAGTCGCCATACGATGGTGGATGCTCTGGATTTCTGAGTGAAAGTGAGTTAGCTGCTGTTCATATTGTCTTTTTAGAGTCTGGAGATTTTCTTCCTTATCGTCAATCTTGACAATTTCTCGCCAAAGTTTGTAGCGTTTTTCTTCGTTCTTATCAGCCATTTTTAATGTTCCCACCTCTTAGCCTGCTCTACGTCGCGTTTTTCAATCTTATGAGCAATTTCTGGAAACTTATTTGCTTGGGTCAAAACAGCTGAACTAAAATCACTGACCGCCTGAAGCATTTGATTGCAGGCCTGACGTCCAGCTTCCATCCCAGCGATTTCAGAAGTATACGAAAATTCTACTTGCTGATTTTGCTTCTTGCTCGTGTCATACCCGACCAATTCATTAATAGCTGCCTCTGCTGCTATCGTGCTAGATTTTATCTTTCCACCCATACTTCAAACTCCCTTTATTCATTGTATATTGACCATATCATAACACAAAAATAGTACGATTTCAAAACAAACCCTAAGGGCAAGTGACCTCATCTCCTTAGAGTAAACTCTATAGCTCAGTGAATGAGTTTGACAAAGACGCCACTAGTCATTTTGGAGATCCCTTTTCTAATGCCTTATAGTTTGAGTAGTCTTATTAGCAAGGCTTGTTCACCTCTCGTGAGAAACAGAAAAAGACAAGCCCTAGAAAAATTTCTAGGGCTCGTCTTATGTATCAAAATGAGCTACGTTTTAACTGACTCCTACAACTCTGTCCGATTTTCAATGGCTCGTAAGAGTGTGACTTCGTCCGCATACTCGATATCTGCTCCCACGGCTAGTCCTCGTGCTAGACGAGTGACCTTGATACCAGCTGGCTTGAGCAAACGAGAGAGATACATAGAGGTCGCTTCCCCATCTGCTGTCGCATTGGTAGCCACGATCACCTCTGAAACCTCACTATCCATGAGACGGGTCATGAGACTCTTGAGGTTGATATCGTCTGGGCTGATACCATTCATCGGAGAAATGAGGCCGTGCAAGACATGATAGAGTCCATGGTATTCTTGGATGTTTTCCATAGCAGCCACATCGCGACTATCCTCTAACACCAAGATGGTTGTCTGGTCTCGAGTCGGATCCGTACAGATAGAGCAAGGATCATCATCTGTCAAACGACCACAGATGGAACAATAGGTTAATTCCCGTTTAGCAGACAGGAGATTTTTGGCAAATTCATTGACATCGTCATCAGACATTCCAATGGTATAGAAGGCGAGGCGGGTAGCCGTTTTGATCCCGATACCTGGTAACTTTGAATAGCTATCAATCAGCTTGGCAATAGGTGTTGGATACAGCATAAGTTCCTTTCTAATTCATTGGATGGTGTTGGTGATAAAGATTGATAATGTCGCGTGCAATTGAAGGTCCGACACCGTTTGTAAGGTTGGTGTTATGAGGAAAGACGACTGCGACCGCGATTTGAGGATTTTCGGTCGGTGCATAGGCGACTGCGTTGGTATTATTGGCTTTTTGACCGCCATTAACGTAACTTTCCGCAGTACCCGTTTTCCCGCTGATGGAAACGGCTGCGCCATTTGAAAAGGCACGACCAGTTGTCAGAGCACTCGTTCCATGCGAAACTTGATAGAAACCTTGCTGCAAGATAGCCATATCTGATTCTGAGACATTGACCTTGTTTAGTTCCTTAGTGGCTGTTTCTTGAACCAGACTGCCTAAGCCACCTTGGTCATTGTTTCCATAAACCCCTTCAACGATGTGAGGAGCCAAACGCACACCATTGTTGGCAATGGTGCCAACGTACTGGGCTAATTGCATAGGGGTGTAGTTATCAAACTGGCCAAAGGCATTGGTAATGTAATTAGCAAAATTATACTCTTTTGGTATAAAACCAGTTGACTCATCCGGAAGGTCAATACCCGTTGAAGCACCTAGGCCATATTCCGCAAATGTCGCACGAAGTTTCCCCATAGCTGATTCCAAATTGCTAGTTTCAACAAACATATTAGGTTGATAGGTCTGACCCATAATACCCAAGGCCGTTTGAACCATGTAGGCATTAGAAGAATACTCCAAGGCTTCCACCGCTGTAATCGGAAATGAACCGTAAGCCTGAGTGTACCAAGAATTAATCGGAGCTGAACCTTGGAAGACAATCGGTTGATCTGTCAAGGTCTGGTTCCCTGACAAGACTCCATTTTCCCAACCAGAACTGATGGTTGCTGCCTTAACAACAGATCCTGGCACAAAGACGTTGGTTATTGTTCCAAGCGAATCTGAACTTAATTTACCGGATTCGACATCATGCTTGACACCCGACATGGCCAAAACTGCACCGGTTTTAGGATTAAGAGCTACAGCGTAGACTCCTTCAGAGTATTTGGCTCCGCCATTGCCCAACTCTGAGTTGAAGTAGCTCTTGAGTAGGTCATCCACACCATCCTGGAAAGCTAGGTCAACCGTTAACTTGATGTTGTTTCCTTTGCTTCCTTCTTCGACATTTTCCACACTTTCCATATTTCCGTGTTTGTCGAGGTGGATTTCTTTGACGGAGCGTTTCCCTTGAAGAACATCTTCATATTGCTTTTCAAGATAGGAAGTTCCCACTCGGTCATTGAGAGAATACCCTTTTTTGAGATAGGCATCAACTTCCTCTGCTGGAAGTCCTGACTTTTCATTTGAAACGCTACCAACGATTGTTGACAAAGAAGTGTCTAGGACTTTTCGATCCCATGAAGTTGAAATACTAATCCCTGGTAATTCCTTGGACGCTGATGCAACGAGAGCAACTTGGGTATCATCTAAGGCGTCCGTAGAAATGGTTCCCGTTGCAAAATTTTCAACGGCATTGAGCTGACTAAAGAGATAGATTTCCTTTTTCTGGTCATCTGTATAATTAAGTTGACTCACGTCAATGCTTTCAACCGCATTATTGTAAAGTGTCGCTTCCGATAAGCGGTTCCCATCTGAATCCAGGCGTTTATCGCTTGGCAAGGATTCGACTGTTTTTTTGTAAATATCCTGGTCCGCCAAGTAATAGTCTGCAATCTGTCGATCAGTCAGATCAGGGGAGGTTACATTTACATATGTAAGGAGTTTCTTGGCTGTCTCCTTCAATTCAGCTGCCGTCATTTTATTGTTTCGTGTGAAAGAAACAACCTGCTTGACAGTATTTTCTACCAAGGGTTTGCCTGTTGCATCATAGATCTGTCCACGAGCTGAACTGGTTGTTACCCTTGTTTGGCTGGCTGAGGCCAATTTTGTTTCATAAAAATCTTTATTGAGCACCTGCATGTATAACAAACGACCAATAATGGCCATAAAGAGCAGGATGACAATCGCAAATAATAAATTAAGCCGAATCGGAATCGAATGGCTATTAAATTTTCTCATACAACTAAGACTCTTTTCTAGAAAAATTCCCGATTTCCACCTTTATTTCCCCTAAAATAATAGAGCAAACAGGTGAAGCTCAGTACATTTCATTGTACCATATTTTACGGAGAAACTCTTGGAAAAGTCGAAGCATTTTTTGACTTTTAACTGAAAATGCCTTTTTATTTGGTTATCCTATTTTCTATGATATAATGATAGTAATAGTTAGGAAAGCGTTAACTTTTAAGACTTTGACTCATAAAAAGGAGCCTCATGAACAAGCCAGATATCGCAACCATAATCGACCTCCATTTTGAAGAATTAACCGAGCTCGAGCAAGAAATCGCTCGCTATTTTTTGCAAGCTGAAACGATCCAAGATGATCTCTCTTCTCAGCAAGTTACCCAGAAATTACATATCTCCCAAGCAGCCTTGACCCGCTTTGCCAAAAAGTGTGGTTTTACAGGCTACCGAGAGTTCGTCTTTCAATACCAGCATCAGGCTAGTAAACCGGACACTCATTCGCACAAACACAGTCCTTTGACCAAACGTGTTTTGCGAAGCTACAGTATCATGCGAGAACAAACTCAGGATTTGATTGACGAAGAACAACTGGAACGCGTCGCCCAATTAATCGATGACGCTGAACGAGTTTACTTCTTTGGGACAGGAAGTTCTGGTCTGATTGCCCGTGAGATGAAACTGCGCTTTATGCGATTAGGTGTTGTCTGTGAAGCTTTGACCGATCAGGATGGCTTTGCTTGGACGACTAGTATCATGGATGAAAACTGTCTGGTACTTGGTTTTTCCCTATCAGGCACTACCCAATCCGTCCTCGATAGTTTGTTGGATGCCGAGGAAATGGGTGCCAAGACCATTCTCTTTACCAGCGCTCCAAACAAAAACAGTCAGGCCTATACCGAAACAGTCCTTGTCGCAAGCCATAGTCAATCTTCTTACATCCAGCGTATTTCCGCTCAACTCCCTATGCTCATTTTAATAGATTTGATTTATGCCTACTTTTTAGAAATCAATCGCGAGAGCAAAGAAAAAATCTTTAACAGCTATTGGGAAAATAAAAAACTCAACGGCTATCGTAGACAAAAACGCGTTAGAAAATCCTAGTTTGGTTAAACCAAACTAGGATTGTTTTGTTTTGAAATGATAATAGGCTCCCAACATACCTGCTGTATTTTGGTGATGGGCAAATTCTAATCGTGTTTTTTCAGCTAGACTTGGTACCAAGGCCGCCTTCAAGGCTGTGCGGATCTTTGGTTTGAGGATAGCCTCTTGTCCCATGATACCGCCACCGAGAATGACTACTTCTGGATTGGCAACGTAGCAAATATTTGCCAGACCTTTCCCAAGGTAGTCTACCATGCGATCAATACCAGCCATACAGATCTTGTTTCCTTCAGTGGCCTCCTTGAAGATGCGTCGGCCATTCCACTGATCAACTGAGTCACCATGAGCTGTTGCTACATACTCAACCAAGGCTGTCGTAGAAGCAAGATCCTGAAAAGCTCCATCCTGCATGTGCATGTAACCGACTTCGCAGGCCGAATTGCTAAATCCATGGAAAACTTTCCCATCCATAATCAAGCAACCACCGATACCTGTTCCAATGGTCAAGCAAAGTGTGACACTCGCTCCCTTGCCTGAACCAGATACTGCCTCAGCTAGACCTGCACAGTTGACATCATTTTCAATTTCACAAGGAATCGCAAAGCTCGTCTCAATTTCCTTCTTGAACTGAGTTCCTGCATAGTTGGGAATCTGAGGTCCAGCGTAGAAAATTTCCCCCTTATCAGGATCCACCATCCCTGCCGAAGAAATGGCAACACCTGCTACTGGGCCTTTTTCTAAATAGCTGGCTACGATATCTTTTGTCTTTTGTAAAATATGCGGCCCACCCTTTTGCGCCTCAGTTGGCATTTCATGCGATTCAACAAGTTGGCCTTCTTGGTCAATCAAGCCATATTTAATGTTGGTTCCACCGATATCAATTGCAACGTAGTGTGTCATAAATACCTCCTTATGGATTAGAGGAAGCGCTCCTTGGTTTCACGAATCAATTGTGCTGCTGCTTCTACAACTGGGCGATCTTCTTCAGTCACTGGTGTCAATGGTGAACGAACTGATCCAATGTTAAGTCCTTCATTGATCTTCAAGACTTCCTTAATCACACCGTACATATTTCCATGTGCAGAAGTGAGTTTGCCAATGATTGCGTTGATAGCGTATTGCAATTCACGCGCTGTTTCCAAGTCTTTCTCAGCAATCAACTCATTGAGTTTCAAGAAGAGTTCTGGCATCGCACCATAAGTACCACCGATACCAGCTTTAGCACCCATGAGGCGACCACCTAGGAACTGTTCATCTGGACCATTGAATACGATGTGGTCTTCTCCACCAAGGCTGACAAAGGTTTGGATATCTTGAACTGGCATAGAAGAGTTCTTAACACCGATAACACGAGGATTCTTCAACATTTCAGTGTAGAGACTTGGAGTCAAAGCAACACCTGCTAATTGAGGAATGTTGTAGATAACATAGTCTGTGTTTGGAGCTGCAGCACTGATATCGTTCCAGTATTTGGCAACTGAGTACTCAGGCAAGCGGAAGTAAATCGGTGGAATCGTTGCAATGGCATCTACACCCAAACTTTCTGCGTGGCGAGCAAGTTCAATACTGTCTTTTGTATTGTTGCAAGCAACGTGAGCAATGATAGTCAATTTACCTTTGGCAACTGCCATAACTTCTTCCAAAATCAACTTGCGATCTGCCACACTTTGGTAGATACATTCACCAGAAGAACCATTGACATAGAGACCTTGAACTCCCTTATCAATGAAGTATTGAACCAAGGCACGCGTACGCTCTGGACTGACTTCTCCTTGATCATCATAACATGCGTAGAAGGCTGGAATGACACCTTCGTATTTTTTCAAATCTGACATAGATTTTCTCCTAAGATTTCTTTTTTTCTGCTGAGAGCAGTTCTATTTTTTACAAGTTTAGTATACACCTTGTGAAAATCGCTTTCAATATCTTGTATACACTTAGATTTTAGTTTCTACTTGTATTTTAGAAACTGTAACGATTGAAAGTAGTTTCAGAAACAAGCCATCCTACTGGTATTTGGCGAAGATTTTCTCCATCAATCCTGCTTGGAGAAAGACCAGCAAACCAAAACCAAAGAGGATAAAAGCTGACCCACCCAAAAGGAGAGTGAAGGCGGATAGATAAAGAACCATCACTATGAGAAAGAGAATGGCTAACATGAGGAAGAACCAAGGAAAGTTAAAACTTGCCAAGATAAGCCCTTTTTGCAGCACTTCTTTCCAAGACAAATCATAGCGCGCAGCGATGGGATAACTAGCCAACATCACCAGAGTGAGGAAGATGAGAATCCCCAAACATATAGCTTTCACAATCTGGAAATGCAAAGCAGTCTGTCCCCAGAAGAGATAGAGGTCTAGAAGGCTTAATGACACAATGCCTAACTCTAACAGACCCAACTGAAGCCCCAGTTTCAAATTTTGCTTGAAGGCCCTTATATAAGTTCTAAATACTGGTACCCGTCTGCTTCTCTTAATCTCAAACATGGTTTCATAGAGGCTGATTTTTGCCACTCCAATCGTCACGATGGGCAAACAAGAGACGACAAAAAGAAGATTGACTGTCACGATATCCAAGACCTTCTCACTGAAACGCATGAGAAAATTATCTGTATCAAATGCTGCCTTGATAAGGCTTACCCCTTTTTGTGCCATGTTTGCTCCTCCTGATTCTTTTAATCAATCAAAATTTTAAAGAGATATTTGCGAACCTTTTCTTCCATCCCTGAGTAGCCATTTGGCTGATGAGGTTCTCCTGGGAAGAAAATTGCAAAATTGTGATAGCCCAACAAGAGTGGGTATTTTTCATGACAATGGACAAAGCCAATGTCGCTCGCTTCGTCGAATGCTACTGCTTCGTCTTTGATACGTGAACCGTAGCTCGAATATTCATGTCCTTCTACCAGCAAATGCAAGTCTGCATAGTTCTTATGGTGCTCAAATTGATCATTTTCAGCTTGATTGAGGACATTTTCCTGCACAACTAGAAAGACCTTGTCCCCGTCAATCTCATACTTACCGAGTTCGAAAGAATCTTTACGGTGCTGATAGAGATAGTCGATAGCCTTGTCTAGATTGGTATGGATACCCTTGTAAAAGGCGATGTTTTTCAAATCGTCAAAAATCATACTGTTTCCTTCGTTTCTGATAGTTACTATTTTTCAGTTTCGAATTATCCTTTCTCTATTTCCCTGTAATAGTGCGGACGGAAGCAAATTCCTTCGGTATTTCATTCCTAATTTTTGAGCCTTTTGCTCTTTCATCGTCAGTCTCAAAAATTCCGTCTAAGATAAGCGTAAGATTCTTATCTTAGATCCCACTAAAGCGGAAAATAGCCACCATAAAACGAACCTACTCTAACTAGTATCATGAAAAGAGTTCATTCTTAAGTTTATAAGTGTCTGACAAAACTTCACGAAGTAACTGCATACTCTCCATTTTGTAGACACTTATAACTCTATATTCTCTTATACTTAATGAAAATCGAAGAACAAACTAGAAAACTATCCGCAGGCAATACTTAAGTATGGCAAGGTGATGCTGATGTAGTTTAAACTCGATTTTCGCAGAGCATTATCCTTTAACAGCTCCCATAGTGATCCCTTGAGTGAAGGATTTTTGGAAGACAAGGAAGACGGTTACGATTGGCACGGCTGCAAGAGCTGCACCTGCCATGATCAAACCATAGTTGGTTGCCATTTCGGCCTGCATGGTCGCAACCCCGAGTGAGATGGTCAAGTTTTGACGTGAAGTCAACATAACCAACTGCATAAAGTAGTCGTTCCAAGTATTGATGAAGGTAAAGATTGCAAGGGCTGCAAATCCTGGTTTCACGATAGGGAAGGCTACGCTCCAGAAGGTACGAATCTCACCACAACCGTCGATTTTAGCTGATTCAAGCAATTCTGTTGGGATGTTTTCACTGAACTGTTTCATGAGGAAGACCCCAAATGGCCATCCGATCAAAGGCAAAATCACTGCCCAAAGTGTATCGTGAATTCCCATGAAGTTGACGATACGTACCAATGGTACAAGGACAACTTGTTTTGGAAGAGCCATGGCAGCGATAAAGACTGCAAAGAGAATGCGCTGACCATAGAAACGTTTTTTAGCTAATACATAACCTGCTAGAGAAGAGGTTGCACAGACTAGGAACATGGTTACTAGCGAGATAAATACAGAGTTCCACATCCACTGCATAGCAGGGTTTTGCACCATGAGTTGTTGGAAGTTCTCCATGGTTGGCATTTTAGGGAACCACTGTGGCGGAATCATAATGGTATCAGGCTGTGATTTGAAGGCCCCTGTCAAGATCCAGTAGAATGGAAAGATGAACAGTACGGTCAACAAGAGCAAGATAATCGTTGAAATAACAGTGAAAGCTGTTAAAGGTTTCTTTTGTGTAGGTTGCATAACTGTCTCCTTTCTTTAGTATTCTACGTCGTTTCCGAGGATCTTGAATTGAGCAAAGCTGACAATGGCAATCATCACTGCCAAGAAGACACCGATGGTATTTGCATAGCCGTACTCTGTCAATTGGAAGGCTTTTTCGTAAAGATAGTACATGAGTGTACTTGTTGAATAGTTTGGACCACCAGAAGTCAACAACTGAATCAAGGCGAAACATTGGAATGAGTTGATGGTTGTGATGATTGCGATGTAAAGAGTTGTTGGAAGAAGGCTAGGCCATTTGATCTTCCAGAAGACTTGGAATTCAGTCGCACCGTCTACACGCGCTGCTTCAACAAGTGAGTTGTCAATATTCCCCATTGCAGCGATATAAAGGATAATCGGTTGACCAACAGATGTTGTCAAAAGGATGATCATAATCGCTAGCAAAGCCCAGTTTTTGTCACCCAGCCAAGAAATATTTTGGCTGATGATATGGCTTGACTTAAGAACAAAGTTTAGAATCCCTGATAGTGGATCATAGATCCATTTCCATACAACCGTTACGGCAACACTACCTGTAACTACAGGAAGGAAGAAGACGAAACGATAGAAAGAACGGGCAATGGCATTTTGATGATAGGTTTGAGATGCTACAAAGAGCGAGAAGAGAACCACAATCGGAACAGATCCAATAACCAGGATAACGGTATTGATCAAAGACTTCACAAAGACAGGGTCTTTAAACATGCGAATGTAGTTGTCCAAGCCCACAAACTCAAATTTAGTCATGGAGTAGTTAAAAAAACTTGTAATGAATCCCATAATCATAGGAGCCAAGACAAAGATGACAAAGAAGAATAACACTGGTGCTAGGAAAGCGTAGGAAATCACTGTTTCCCGCATACGAATTTTATTGACTTTCACAGTCGGCACCTCTCTTTCAAATAGAATAGTTTTTGATTTTCTTGAACTGTTTTAAAACCAAAATGAAATTTTTTAAGATTCGCTTATGTAAGAACTTCATTTTAATTTCGTGACAGTTCCTACCATTTCAAACAAAAGTCCCCCTTTTCTTACACCATAGTGCACAGGGAAAAGGGGGGAATCAATCTGACTTAGTGCTTATTGTTTTGTAGCTTTTTTGATGGTTTCGTTAGCTTTTTCAGTGAAGGCTTTCAAAGCATCCGCTGGTTTTTCGTCACCATTAGATACAGATTGCAACATTGGGAACCAAAGTGTTCTCATTTCAGCAAAACCGTCAATTGTGTTGTAGTAAGGTGAGTAGTATTTAGTCCAACCACTGATTGTTTCCATACGTTTGTCTTCATAAAGTTTGCCAAATGAAGTACGAACTGGGAAGGCACCTGTACGAACAACGTCTTTAGGACCCCATTCTTTGTCATCAGCGATGAATTGAACGAATTTCTTAGCCGCTGCGATTTTCTTATCGTCTTTGTTGTTAAATACTGCAAATCCGTTTACAAGGTATTCAAGAGATGGTTTACCAGAGTCTGATGGGAATGGTACTTCTACCACATCTACCTTACTTGCTTCCAAGAGTTTCGCTTGGATACCGTTTTGAGCTGGTGCCCAAAGGATTGTGTATGAAGTTTGACCGTTGGCAAAGTTTTGGATGTCTGCTCCACCGTCAAATTGTGAACCATTGTTCAACAAACCGTCTTTAATCCAGCTAGCCGCTTTTTCAAGACCTTTGACGAATTTAGGATCGTCTGTTGTATATTTGGTTACGTCTTTGTCTGTTACAGAACCACCGTAAAGGTTTGCAATGAAGGCACGTGTTCCTTGGTCTCCCCCTTGACCAGCACTGAACAATGAACCTGGAGTGTAGCCTTTATCTTTAAGGGCTTTCAAAACTTTTTCAAAGTCATCAGTTTTCCAACCTTCTTTTACAAGGTTTGCAACTCCAGCATCTTCCAACATTTTCTTGTTCATAGCCATGTAGAATGGAGCTGAACTGATTGGATACATGTAGGCTTTGTCTCCAGCCTTACTTGCTTGTACGATGTTTTCGTTGTTCACATCTTTGACGAATTCGTCTGTGAAGAGGTCGTTCAACTCAGCCAATTTACCATTTTTACCGTATTGGATGATACGTCCTGGTGCGTCAAAGAGTACGTCTGGCGCTGTTCCCGCTTCGATAGCTGTTGTAATCTTTTCTGGACCTGACTTGAAGTCGATGGTTTCCAATTTCACTTTTACATCTGGATTTGCTTTTTCAAAAGCTTCGATGATTGATTTTTCATAAGTTCCAACACCGTCACCAGTTTTTTCTTGTGTGAAGACTGGGAATGCCCACCAAGTGATTTCTGTTTTTCCGCTATCGCTACCAGAATTTGCAGCATCTTTGCTTCCACCAGAGTTACCACAAGCAGCAAGGCCAAGAATTGCAGCACCCGCAAGTACTGTACAAGCTAGTTTTCTAAATTTCATTTGTATTCTCCTAATTGATAAGCGTATCCATATTGGATAATGAGCAAGTTTACATTTGTATACGTTTTCATTTTGTCCGACGCATCAACCACTCTCCTCTGTTTTGAGATTGTGTTATTTAAGACCGGCAACAAAGCGTTCCGTGATCTCTTTTGGTCTAGTAATCGCTCCACCAACAACGATGCCTCGAACCCCATATTCAAGGATTTGTTTGGCTTGTTCTGGTGTATGAATTTTCCCTTCAGCGATGACATCCACTCCTGCTTCACAAAGTTTTTTGATTAGTTCAAAGTCTGGACCATCCACTTTCGGACTATAAGAGGTGTAACCTGATAGGGTTGTTCCAACAAAATCAATTCCTGCTTCAACTGCTGCTATACCCTCTTCAAACGTGCTAGTATCAGCCATTAAGAGTTGATGCGGATATTTTTCTTTGACTTGTCGGATAAAGTCCTGAATTTCCAAACCGTCGTAACGTTCACGTTTGGTACAATCCAGAGCAATGACCTCGATGTCTAGTTCAGCCAGTTCATCAACTTCTCTCATCGTAGCTGTAATGAAAGGCTCCTGTGGCGGATAGTCACGTTTGATAATCCCGATAATCGGGAGTTTCGTAACCTCCTTAATCTCCTTGATATCGCGAACACTGTTTGCTCGGATACCGACTGCTCCACCTTGCTCAGCCGCTTTGACTAGCAAGGGGATAACCCCTCCCGCTTCTGTATAAAGCGGTTCGTGAGGAAGTGCCTGGCAAGAGACAATGATTCCATCTTTGATTTGTTCAATCAAGGCTTCTTTGCTGATCTGTGGCATCCTCTTTCCTCCCTTTCTTGTTCTTATGGGCTTATTATATATCATTTGTTAAGCGCTTTCAATAGCTTGTAGTAGAATAGATTTCAGTTTCAAAACTATTTTATAGAACAGACTATCCTGAAAGTAGTTTCAGACCTCTTATGATTTCGAAGCAAGCTGAATGTAATAAAGAAAGATAGCAGGCTGAAAAACCTGCTATCTCTTATGAGACTTACTCAAATAGCTTTTACTTATTATTCTTTTCTCTTTTTTCCAAATGCAAAGAGTGATATGAGGACGCCCGCAAGGCCAAGGGAAATCAGTGAGTTTGTTTCCTTGCTTCCAGTATTTGGTAGACCCGCTTGTTTAACGGCTGGCGCTTGATAGGTCACATCTTGGCCTAGAGACAGTTTGTTGTCTGCAGCTACTAATACTAGATTGGTGTCTCCCTTGTACTCTGGCACTTCATGGACTGCTGCCTCAGCGCCATTGACACCTCCCTTATACTCTGGCAGGTCATTTGAAGCTGCCAAGACAAAGTTAGCACCTCCTCTATATTCCGGAAGTTCGTTTGAGGCTGCTAGAACTGCATTGACACCACCCTTGAACTCTGGAAGTTCATGGACTGCTGCCTCAACAGCGTTGACCCCACCTGTAAATTCAGGCTTTTCAACCGTTGGCGCTGGTTCTTCGCCTACTGTTGATAATGGACCGGTGTACTCTGGCATCTCTGCCACTGGGGCTTCCTCAGCATTGACTCCACCAGTGAATTCGGTTTTTTCTACTGTAGGAGCTAGTTCTTCACCTACTGTTGCCATTGGACCTGTATACTCCGGAACTTCATGAACCGCTGCTTCTTCTGCATTAACACCACCTGTGAACTCTGGAACCTCATGGATAGCAGCTTCACTGCCATTAATACCATCGCTTAGTTTAGAGCCAGCTAAAGAAACTGGTAAATTGTGCATGCTTTCAATTGCACCCTCAGCTAGACCTGTAATCCTTTGACCCATATCCCCTGGGTCTATTGTGAATAGGAGAGTTTTTGTATCGTACTGGGTCATAAAGGTTGCTGTCTTGCCATTTGCCAATTGAAGGGTCGGAGCCTTGTTGACCAATACTTCCGAATCGAACTCCATGGCTATAATGCCTGGCCATTTTTGGATAGCATATTTTACTTTTGCTTCTTTAGGAGAAACTCTTTCCTTGGTCAAGAAATCCCAGTTGAACTTCTTGAAGGAAAGTGTGTATGGAACACCTCCAGGAGCATGGTGTTCATATAAAAGTCCAAATTCATCTGGTCCGATTTGTTGAAGTGAGTTATAAGCATACTCACCTTCTTGAATCAAATGGTGGTGCAACCAAGTTAACTGACCATCTTCTTCTACACGAGCCACTCGAATATAACCATTTTTACGACCAGGACCATTTGCATTTGCTAATAGAATATACTCTTTGCCATTTTGAACCGTGTGAGTCGCAGCCATTTGAACATAAACGTCTGGCACATCGTAGCGTTCAACGTTATTGTCCCAAGTTAGACCACCATCATGACTGGTTGCAACCTGTAGATCTTCTGTCAACCCACGCATAAAGAGTTTGAGGTCCCCATTGTTTAACTGAACAACTGAAGCTTCTGTATTTTGAGCATAATAATTACTCATTGTACTTGAATCGACTACTGTACCATCATAAAGTGTACGATTGTCGTTGACACCACCACCCATATGCCAAGTCTTACCATGGTCGTCTGAGTAGATGATTCGAGATGATTGAGAACCATTGAGGTGGTTGGTACGGTTAGTTGTATAGACAGGAACGACGATTCGACCTTTATGTGGTCCAGTACGAAGGGTAATCCCCACTCCAGGACCTACTCCTAGGAATTTCATCCAATCGGCTTTGACCATCGGAGTAATATCTTGAGGCGCTGACCAGGTCTTCCCGTCGTCATCGCTGTAAGACATCCATAGGTAGCTATCCTTCGCAATTCTAAATGGAGAAGTTTTGTTTGTTGTGAAGTAGATATTGCCCAGTAGCTGGTCACCCTTGTATAGATCACCCTTGTCGCTATAGGCCGGTTTAACAGGTTCTACAACAACACGGTAGTCTGTTGCTTTACCATCTGGAGTGTAAACTGTACCATTTTCTCGAATAGTATAAGCTTCCTGTTCACCTTCTCGATAGAGGAGTTGATAGGTTTTACCATTGATTTCTTTGTAGGCTTCTTCTTTTTGCGAAGACATTCCAAAGATTCCTTTTCCTTCTGGGAACATGTCATAAATGGCAAAAATGCGTTTGGTTTCAGGATCTTGAGTCAGGGTCATATCGATATTCACTGGTGAACCGATTGATGGATCAGAAGCCTTTGGATTGTCACGTAGGTTGGTAATAGTTACTCGATCTCCCCAAGTTTTACCATTATCTTTACTGCGTCTAATGACCATGCCGATATCACCCCAGTCACTCGAATGGAGACGGCGTTCATCTGCACCTGCAATCAGCGTTCCTTTATCTGTCTTGAGAAGGGCTGGGATACGATAACTCTTGATACCATCTTTATTTGGTTGATTGTTCCTACCACCTTCAAAGACGTCTTCTTTCTCAGTGACTTTTGCTCCCTCAGGAAGTTTCTGTTCCAATTCACCTCTTTCAAATAATTGACTTCGTGTTTGAACTTCATCTGGGTTTAAAGCACGATCGTAAACAGTTAGGTTTCGTACTTGTAGGTTTGATGCCCAAACAGTTTTATTGCCCCGTTTGGTTGCTCCAAGTTGAGCTTGATTAACATCTGGCATATCTTTGATGAAGTTACCAGATTTGAGACTTGTTCGAGATAAGACACCATTCACATAAAGACGAACTCGACCATGAGGTAACTCTGCTGTTGGTTGTTCGACAGTAAAGGTCACGGAATTCCATTGTCCAGGACGAACTTTCAAAGGAGCATCTGTATACTTATCATAGAACTGCTCTCCATTAGCGCCACGCCCTTCAATAAGAGCTGTATTATCAAGGACCGACATAGTAAAGTACTCATTTTCCTTGGTGTCACTGGATACAGAAAAGAGATTGTAAAAGCGTGGAGCTGATGCATCTGGTTTGAACTCCATGTGAACTGTAGCATTTTTTAGTTGCTTTAGTTTGTCTAGTTCACTTGATAAATCGACTCTCTGACCATTTGCTGCATTGGTTTCAACATCTTCTTTTTCAAGGACAGGATTAGCATTTTTTAAATCTCTTGAGTAATAGTCACGAGGAATAGCACCCTGATCCTCTGATTCCTCTTCCTTATTTGCTTCTTCTGCAGGGGTTTCCGTAGAGGATGGGGTTTCTGATTCTGCACTCTCATTTTTTTTCAAGTGATCTTGGTCCACCTCAACACCGTTGTCTTGAGCTGCTGCCAATTTACCAGCCAAATCCTTATCCAAATGAGCAAGATCTCCCGAGGACGCTTCTTTTGGCAATTCTGATAAACCTTGACCAGGTTCGACAGTTTCTGTATTGGCCCCTGTTGCATTGGCTTGTTCTTGAGCTAAGACTGGATTTGCTCCAAATACTACTGTACCAATCACTACCGATGCTGCACCGACTGCAAATTTTCGAATTCCGTATCGCTGTTTCCGATCTAAAGATTTGTAATTCATGTTTGTCCTTTCATTTTTCATAAAATAAAGCGCTTTCTTTTTTCTTTAAAAATTTTTATTGTCCCTTCAAGAGACAAGTTTTACAAGAAAATATCCAACTTAATGAGAGCTCCCAATCCTCTCCCATTTTCTGCTGAGCCCGAGTTTTTAACCACCCGGCAGCCTTTTTCCTCCTTTCACAAGTGACTTTTCCTTTATTATACAATAAAGTCTTATATTTATATCTGTGTTCCTACAGAATAGATTTTACTTTTAAGAATATTTTAATATTTTAAATTTTCTAAAAGTACTTTCAAGTTTTGGACATGAAAAAGAGAGCTCCTGGGCTCTCATTCATCACTTCACATATTTAAAAGGAATTTCACTACCACAGAGCCAGTTGTAGACTTGGTCATTGACAAAAACATTCATGGCTTCGTGAGCATACTCAGGCATGATGCGATAGGCCTTGTCGCAAGTTAGACGGTTGTAAATAGCAAACTGGGTAATAGGATAGCAAACATCGTCATCCAAGCCTGTAATCATCTTGACCTCTCCTTTGATACGATGGGCAAGATTCTTCACATCGATATAGGCAAGAGTCGCCATGATTTCATCCTCTGTTTCATGGAAGGGATCGTGGAACTTGAAATAACGAAAAAGTTCATCATAGGCTTCACTGGTATTGCCAATCTCAAGCACTCGTCTAAAGTCTGACAAGAAAGGATAGATGGCCACTGTTTTCTGAATCCGAGGATTGAGCGCTGCTGCAACCAAAGCTAAAGCCCCTCCTTGTGAGGCACCATAGCTAGAAAGTCTTTTCTCATCCACCTGAGGGAGACTAGCAACCATTTCAACCAACTGGTAAATATCCAGATAAACATCCTTATAAAAGAGCTGTTCCCGACCTTCCACAGCACCACGGATGATGTGCCCCTTCACCGTATTTCCTAGTGGAGAGCGCATTCCGTCTTGCGAATAGCCCGACTGGCCCCGCACATCCATGGAAACAACACCGTAACCAGCCACAGTATAGGCCAGCATATCAGCCCAGTCCCAGCCACGTCCCATATAACCATGGAAATGGAAGATTAACGGAACTTTCTCCTCACTCTTTGGAAGGACGACGCGTGCGTAGACCTTGCCTTCATTGGTTCCTTCAAAAGTAAGTTCATAGCACTTGACTTGGGGAATATGGAAATCTCTTTCCTCCAACTGGTAGGCAGGAAGGACTGAAACTTTTTTGACCTCTTCATCCCAAAAAGCATCAAAGTCTTCTGGAACCTCATCCCTTCCTAGATAGGTCTTGATTTCTTCTAACAAAGCTGGATTTTTCATAGTATGCTCCTTTTATTTTGTAATCGCTATCATAACTCTAGCATATCTAGGAAGGCAATGCAAGAAAGAATGCTAAATAGAAAGTGATTTTAGATTCTCTTTCCTCAAACCTATCGCCTGAAAGTAGTTTTAAAAATAAAAAGAGCGTTTCCGCTCTCTGTGTATCAATAGGTGCTAGCTCCTTTCTCTTGTTTGATGGTTTGGAATTTCTTTTGGTAGGTTACTTTAATAGTCATGTGAGAGTCCTCGCTTCTTTTTGATGACTCTAGTATAAGGCCCAAACCTAAAAGCTAGCTTAAGTTTTCCTTAGAGAAAGCTTATACTCAATGAAAATCAAAGAGCAAACTAGGAAACTAGCCGCAGGTTGCTCAAAGCACTGCTTTGAGGTTGTAGATAAGACTGACGAAGTCAGTTACATATATAATCCAAGGCGACGTTGACGTGGTTTGAAGAGATTTTCGAAGAGTATTAATCTAGATGTTCTTTCTTTTCCAGATGGAGAGCAATCATGCGCCACTCCGGATCCTCTTGCCAGCCTTCTATCGAACTAATGTAGCTAGCCACTTTTCTGGCTTCTTCTAAAATCGGAAAATCTTCGATAATATCAGCCACTTGAAACTCTGGAAGTCCTGACTGTCTGGTTCCAAAAATCTCTCCAGAACCACGCATTTTCAAATCTTCCTCCGCAAGGACAAATCCATTGGTCGTTTCTGTCATGATACGCATGCGATCTTTCCCAGAATCCATCTTGGGATTAGCCACGAGAACAGCATAGGACTGCTTGTCCCCCCGACCAACACGGCCTCTGAGCTGGTGAAGTTGGCTGAGACCGAACCGATCGGCATCCATGATAATCATGACGGTCGCATTGGGAACATTGACCCCAACCTCAATAACCGTTGTCGAAACCAGAATATCCGTCTTTCTCTCTTTGAAATCCTGCATAATCTGGTCTTTTTCATCACTCTTCATCTTACCATGTAGTATAGCTACTTCTGCCTTGCCAGCAAAATGAGCTGTCAACTCCTCCGATAAGGTAATGGCATTTTTCAAGTCCAGAGCTTCAGATTCTTCGATCAGGGGAGAGATAACATAGGCTTGGGAACCTTTTTGAATTTCCCCCTCTAACCAAGTCAAAACCTGAGGTAGCTGCTCATGTTTGATCCAGCGCGTTACAATAGGCTTCCGCCCTGCTGGCATTTGGTCGATAATGGAAACATCCATATCGCCAAAGGCTGTGATAGCCAAGGTTCGTGGAATGGGCGTCGCCGTCATCATGAGAACGTCAGGGTTGTCCCCTTTTTCCCGTAAAATACGCCTTTGGCCCACACCAAAACGGTGCTGCTCATCGATGATAATCAAACCAAGACGAGCATAATCAACCCCATCTTGTATCAAAGCATGGGTTCCGATAATCAAATCAGCCTCACCCTTGGCAATGGTCTCCAAGACTTCTCTTTTTTCTGCAGCTTTCAAGGATCCTGTCAAGAGAGCGAGTTTCAAGTCTGGAAAGAGACTCTGTAAACTCTCAAAGTGTTGCTCTGCTAGGATTTCTGTTGGCACCATGAGGGCCGCCTGGTAGCCAGCCGTCACCGCCGCAAACATAGCCAAACCAGCGACTACCGTTTTCCCGCTCCCCACATCCCCTTGTAGGAGACGATTCATGTGGTGGTCGGACTTCATGTCGGTCAAAATTTCCTGCAAACTCTTTTCTTGAGCTTGAGTCAGGGCGAAAGGCAGACTTTCTTTAACAGCCGACACTTTTTCCTGGGACCAATTCAGAACCAGACCACTTCCCTGAACTCTATTTTCAGACTTGAGTGACTGCAACTGCATCTGAAAATAAAAGAGTTCTTCAAACTTGATTCGGCGAAGAGCCTGCTTGTATTCTGCCAAATCCTTGGGAAAATGCATAGCGCGAACAGCCTGGCAACGGGACATGAGTTTGTATTTATCCAGCAAAGACTGGGGAAGATTTTCCTCTATCAAGAGGTCCAACCCCTGATCAAAGGCTGTCTTAATGACCTTAACCAGCCCTGCCTGACTGATTCCTTGAGCCAGACGATAGACAGGTTGGAGGTCATCTTCCACCTGAGCCAGAACCTTCATCCCAGTCAGACTAGCCTTGGCGCGGTCCCATTTTCCAAAGACAGCAAGTGTTGCTCCCAACTCTATCTTATCAGCCAGATAGGGCTGGTTAAAGAAGTTCACGGCAAAAACGACTTCTCCCTGCTTGAGGCTAAAGCGCAGGCGATTGCGCTTAAAACCATAATACTGGACGCTAGCAGGAGTAACGACTTGACCAGACAGAACCGCCTTTTCGCCGTCTTCCAACTCTAGCACCTGCTTGGTCTTGAAATCTTCATAACGAAAAGGAAAGTAGAGCAAGAGGTCTTGCAAGTTTTCAATTCCTAGTTTGGCGTATTTCTCGGCTGACTTTGGCCCCACACCAGGCAAGACATGCAAGGGTTGATGTAGATTCATGCTCCACTCCTTTCATTTTAATAATATTCTCTCGGAATGCGGTCGCTGAGGAGGCAAACCACCTCATAGTTAATGGTTCCACGGTAGGTCGCTACCTGAGTAGCTGTGATTTTCTTGTCACCGTTTGTGCCGATCAGGGTTACTTTTGTTCCTAGCGGGTAAACCTTAGGCAGACGAATGGTAATTTGGTCCATTGAAACCCGCCCAACGATTGGGCAAACTTGGCCATCTACCAAGACAGAGAAATTCTGCATATCACGTGTCCAACCATCCGCATAACCGATTGGCACCGTCGCAATGACTTGTTCACTATCCGCCTGATAGGTCGCCCCATAGCCCATGCAAGCTCCAGATGGAACTGTCTTGACATGAACCAGGGCAGACTCCAAACTCAAGGCTGGTGTCAAATCATAGGGCAAGTCCAAGACCTCTCCACTTGGATTGAGACCATACATGGCGTCTCCCATACGGACTGCATTGAAAATAGTCTCTGCATGCCAGAGGGTCGTTGCCGAGTTGCTGCCATGAACCAGCTCTGGGACTTCCTTCATACTTGCCAAAATAGCTTTAAATCGTTCTAACTGGGTATTAAAATAGGCATCTGATTCTTCATCTGCAGTAGCAAAGTGGGTAAAAATCCCCTCAACACGAGCACCGTGTTGTTGGAGCAAGGCTTGAGCCTGCTCTGCCTCACTGGAATCTCGGAAACCAATCCGTCCCATCCCTGAGTCAATCTTGAGGTGAACTGTTAAACCAGATAAATCTGTCCCCCTAGCTAAGAGCGCTTGAATCCACTCCAATCCTGCCACTGTCAAGGTGATGTCGTATTCTTTAGCAAGAGAAACAGCTTCTAGCTCAGAAACTCCTAAAATGAGGATTTTCTTGCTAAGTCCAGCCAGACGAAGTTCAATAGCTTCATCAATATTGGAAACACAAAATCCATCAACATCGTCCTGAATCGCCATCGCAACGGCAACAGCCCCATGACCATAGGCATTAGCCTTGACCACTGCCCACTTGAGCGTTCCTTCAGGGATATGAGCCCCCATTTGCTGAATATTTTGTCGAATAGCTCCCAGATATATCAGAGCCTTGGTTGGTCTATGTGGACTAGCTTTCATGATTTTCCTCCAAAATGACACTGGCTGTCACAAACTGATCTGTATGGCTGATAGATAGCCAAATTTTTCCTGAAAATGGTGCCTGACTAAAATAGGGAGCGCCTCGTTCATTGTTCAAAACTTCCAAATCCTGAAAGGTCAGTTTGCCAATACCAGTTCCCATAGCCTTGGAAAAGGCCTCCTTAGCCGACCAACGACCTGCCAAGTATTCGATCTGCCTGCGCCCTTTGAGACTGGCAAAACGCTCCATTTCTTTAGGGGTCAGCACGCGCTTAGCAAAGCCCTCACGTCGTGTAACTGCGTTTTCTATCGAAGCCAATTCTTCGATGTCAATTCCGTGTCCAACTATCATACTCATAAAAGGAGCTGAGATTCCCCCAACTCCATCCTTTTCACTTATTTTGTTAAGGTGGTATAAATTTCTTCTACCAAGGCTACTGTATTTTCCCAACCTAGACAAGGGTCAGTTATGGAGCAACCAAAGACCTCTGGTTGGTTTTGACGACCATCCGCTAGGTAAGATTCGATCATAAAGCCTCGAACCGTCTTTTTGATTTTCTCATTCCAGTCACGATTCAGCAAGGCTTGACGAACAATGCGAATTTGTTCCATATACTGCTTGCCAGAATTGTCATGATTGGTATCGATGATAATGAAGGGATTTTCAAGTCCCATAGTCTCATAGCGATTGATGGCATTTAAGAGTGTTTCATAGTAGAAATTGGGTTCATTTTTACCATATTCGTTCATGGCACCACGAAGGATAACGTGGGCCAAGGGATTTCCTGAAGTTTCCACTTCTTGACCATGGTAAAGGAAGGTTTGCTTGTTTTGAGCCGCATAGATGGCATTAAACATGACCCCAAGATTTCCAGATGTTGGATTTTTCATCCCAACCGGAGCATCAATCCCAGAGGCTACAAAGCGGTGTTCTTGGTCTTCCACTGAACGAGCCCCTACAGCATGGTAGCTGACCAGATCATCAACCAAAACGAGATTTGACGGATAAAGCATCTCATCAGCTGTTGTCAATCCAGTTTCGGTAATCACTCGGTAGTGTAGCTGACGAACAGCCTGCAAACCATTGATGA
Organism: Streptococcus sp. HMSC066F01; assembly: GCF_001837335.1. Taxonomy (GTDB): domain Bacteria; phylum Bacillota; class Bacilli; order Lactobacillales; family Streptococcaceae; genus Streptococcus; species Streptococcus oralis_S. The sequence goes on along the minus strand of NZ_KV832118.1, from coordinate 520,206 downwards.
GACTAGGCGCTTCGCTGGTATTTGGTTGATGAATCATTCCCTTATAGCCATCTCCATTGGTACGAGGTTTAGCCGTATAGACACGCATCACGATAAAGATTTTATCCGCAACTTTTTTCTGCAAGTCTGCTAAGCGACGAGCATATTCAAGCACTGCTTCTTCATTGTCAGAAGAGCAAGGTCCCATCACCAAAAGGATTCGGTCATCCTCACCGGAGATGATGGCTGCCAACTCTCTATCGCGGGCTTCTTTTTTTCGCAAGGCTTCAGGTGACAACTGGGTCTCAGCCTTGATTGCTTCAATATCAATTTCTTGACCTTTTTCGATAAATGCCATCTTACTCTCCTAGCGTTTGGTAAATTTCGCGAACAAGTGCTTCTGTGTTGTCCCATCCGAGACACGGATCTGTAATGGACTTACCAAAAACTTCTGGCTCATTTTGACGTCCATCTTCTAGATAGGACTCAATCATAAAACCACGAACGTATTTTTTGATTTTCTCATTCCAGTCACGGTTAATCAAGGTCTGACGAACGATACGGATTTGATCCATGTACTGCTTGCCTGAATTGTCATGATTGGTATCGATGATAATAAAGGGATTTTCCAAGCCCATCTTTTCATACTGATCAATGGTATCCATCAAATTGTCATAGTAGTAGTTAGGAATATTTTTCCCGTATTCGTTCAATGCTCCGCGAAGAATGGCGTGGGACAATGGATTCCCCGTTGTTTCCACCTCTTTACCGAGGAAAAGGAAACTCTGTTTATTTTGCGCTGCATAAATCCCGTTAAACATGACATTGAGATTTCCAGATGTGGGATTTTTAAATCCTGTTGAAAAATCTGCTCCACTCGCTACAAAACGGTGCTGTTGATCCTCTACAGATCGAGCTCCAACAGCCATATAAGAAATCAAATCATCCACCAGCGGAAGATTTTCAGGATAAAGCATCTCATCAGCTGTTGTCATTCCCGTCTCGGTAATCACACGGTAGTGGAGCTGACGAACAGCCTTGATCCCATTGATCAAGCTAGGAGCTTCTGTCGCATTTGGTTGATGAATCAAGCCCTTATAGCCGTCCCCATTGGTACGAGGTTTAGCTGTATAGACACGCATAACCATAAAAATACGGTCTTTGACCTCTTCTTGCAAAGCAGATAGACGCTTGGCATACTCGAGAACCGCCTCTTCATTATCAGATGAACATGGTCCAATCACCAAGAGAATACGCTGGTCTTCCCCACGAATGATGGCTTCCAATTCCTGATCACGTTGATTTTTTCTCGCAAGAGCCGCTCCCTCTAATTTAGACAAGGCGCGAACTTCTTCAATGTTAATTTTAGGACTTTTAGCTTTAAATACCATGATTCATCTCCTTATAAAGCAAACGGACACCAAGCAAAAAATGATTTTTACCAGGTATCCGCCTGTATCTTATCTCATATTATTGTCTCTTACCATGACAGTTCTTGAATTTCTTACCTGATCCACATGGGCATTGGTCGTTTCGTCCGATTTGGCTCAAGTCCAAATCTTCTGGAAGGCTTGCCTGCTGCGCTGCGATATTACGAGTCGCAGTTGTACTGATATTGTGTTCAGTTTGCGGACGTTCTTGTTCATGGATTTGTGCTTTCATCATCAAACGGGTCACATCGAATTCGATTGAACCAATCATGTCGTTAAACATGCGGAAACCTTCTGCTTGATATTCTACAACAGGGTTGTTTTGGGCATATCCACGAAGACCAACAGCATTTCGCAATTGATCAAGAGCATCGATATGGTCTGTCCACTTGTTGTCTACAACACGTAGAATCAAGACTTTTTGGAATTCTTTCACTGCATCTTCGTCACGAAGCTTAGCAACTTGGCTGTCATAGACTTTCAAGGCACGTTGGAAAAGTTCATCTTTGATAGCTTGGTCTGACAAACCTGCAAGATCTGAACGGCTAATTGAATCTTCTGGAAGCAAGTTATACTTAGCGAAGTTCAGGATTGCTTCCAATTTTTCATCTTCCTTAGAACGTGCATGCGCATCCACGATACGTCCAATGGTACGACGGATCATAGCATGGATTTCTGGTGCCAAGTCACGATCTGCAGTAATAACATCATAACGTTGTGCATAGATGATTTCACGTTGTTCACGCATAACATCATCGTATTGAAGGACTTGTTTACGAGTGTCGTAGTTATTTCCTTCGACACGTTTTTGAGCTGCTTCAACTTGACGCGTCAACATGCGAGATTCGATGGCTTCGTCAGACATATTGAGACGTTCAAAGACACCTTTCAAACGTTCTGAACCGAAACGTTTCATCAAATCATCTTCAAGAGACAAGTAGAATTGTGACTCACCTGGGTCTCCTTGACGTCCTGAACGTCCACGAAGCTGATTATCAATACGGCGACTTTCGTGACGCTCTGTACCAATGACGCAAAGACCACCAAGTTCACGAACTCCTTCACCAAGCTTGATGTCGGTACCACGACCGGCCATGTTGGTTGCGATGGTAACGGCACCACGTTGACCAGCGTTCATGATGATTTGCGCTTCTCTGTAGTGGTTCTTCGCATTCAAGACTTCGTGAGGAACACCTGCTGCTACCAATTTCTTAGAAAGGAAGTCACTCGTTTCAACGGCAACTGTACCTACCAAGACCGGCTGACCTTTTTGGTAACGAGCTTTTACATCTTCAACAACAGCCTTAAATTTCGCATCAAGACTTGCATAAAGAAGGTCTGAGTGGTCGATACGTTGAATTGGACGGTTAGTTGGGATTGGGATAACACGAATGTTGTAGATTTCGCGGAATTCTTCTTCTTCTGTTTTACCAGTACCTGTCATACCTGCCAATTTCTTATACATACGGAAGAGGTTTTGGTAGGTAATAGAAGCTGATGTCTTGGTCTCATCTTGGATTGGCACACCTTCTTTTGCTTCAATCGCTTGGTGCAAACCATCAGAGTAACGACGACCTTCCATGGTACGACCTGTAAATTGGTCGACGATCAAGATTTCCTGCTCTTCACTAACCACATAGTCGATATCGAGAATCATGATATAGTTGGCACGGAGGGCATTGTCGATAAAGTGAGTAAGAGCTACATTTTCAATGTCGTAGAGATTTTCTAGTTTGAAGTAGCTTTCTGCCTTGTCAATACCAGAGTCTGACAAACCGATCGTCTTAGACTGAACGTCAATGATATAGTCGTCCTTGTCCAAAGATTTCACGAAGTGGTCTGCCATATGGTAGAGTTGGCTTGTTTCAACTGCATTGGCACCTGAAACGATCAATGGTGTACGAGCTTCGTCGATCAAAATAGAGTCAACCTCATCGACCAAGGCATAATTGAGTGGACGTTGCACCATGTTTTCTGCACGAACGACCATGTTATCACGAAGGTAGTCGAAACCAATCTCTGAGTTGGTTGAGTAGGTAATATCGCAAAGATAAGCTTCTTTTTTCTCCATTGGAGATTTTGCTGCCAAGTTGATCCCTACTGACAGACCGAGCCATGAGTACAATTCACCCATTTCAGTCGCGTCACGTTCTGTTAGGTATTCATTGACTGTAACTACGTGAACCCCTTTACCTGCAAGGGCATTGAGGTACACTGGCATAGTCGCTGTCAAGGTCTTCCCTTCACCCGTACGCATCTCTGGAACGTCACCATGGTGAAGAACAATCCCACCCATGACCTGAACCTTATAAGGGAAGAGCCCAAGGACACGTTTTGCAGCTTCACGAACTACTGCAAAAGCCTCATATAGCAATGAATCAAGTGATTCACCCTTGTTGTATCGTTCTTTAAATTCGTCAGTTTTCGCTTTTAGTTCTTCGTCTGACATTGCAGCCATTTGGCTCTCATAGTTAAGAACCTTATCAGCCATTTTTTCCAGACGACGAAGTTCTCCTTTATCATTTTCAATAATCGTTTTTAAAATATTAGCCATGATTTTCCTTACTTTTTATTCTGAATATTTTAGAATGTTCTTTTAATTTTAGCATATTTACCATTATTTTTCAAGAAAGAATCCTTAATTTACAACGGAAAAGACCAGTCAAAATTCAGCTTTTTTTGCATCAATCTTCTGTTGCTATTTTTTTGTTTTTTGTTCGTGAGGCATGCTTGATGACCCAGGCACAACTTGGACTCAAATCCTCCTTTTGCCAAGTTTGAAGTATCTTTTCAAACTTATCAGGATCTTCCTTGTACAAATCATTTAGATTATTGGCTACACTTTTTTGAATAGACTTGTCTCTATCATCTTTTAGATTGGTCAGAATAGTGGTAAACTCCTCAAAATAATCCAATACCACGGTTTGTCTCTTAGCCCAAGGCAGACGGATACGCATACATTCGCTGGCAAGTCTACGAACGCGCAAATTTTCATCCCGACTCCATTCTAACAGCAAAGCCATTGTAGCCTTAGGATATCGAGCCAGCAAAGGTCTCATAGAAAATTCCCCAGTAAATCGCTTGGTTAGTTCCTTACTAAAGGCCGCGCTCAATTCAAATTCCTTGTCCCCATGTAGCTCTACATATTTTCCGATTGGCCAAAGCCAATATCCTTCTGAGAACATACCTAAACCACCCTCTAACTCAGGACCCAAAATTTTCTCAAAAACCTTGAGAGAGTCCTGATAAGATAGGGGAAGACAATCTTTGATACCTCTAGCCAAGAGTTCTTGACGCTGGCTAAACTCCAACTCTTCCAAGTCTTTTTCTAACAAGAGCCTAAACTTTTGTCCATCAAATGCAGGGGACGCTTCTTTCAACCGTCGACTCAAATCACTAGCATAAGCTAAGTCATAATAATCTTTTACTTTTTTAGCCATTTTTCAAATCCCTTAATCTTCATTTTACGGGACTTATTATATCATACAGACAGCCCGTCAACAAAATTATTTTCATATCTCCAACTATTTTAACAAGAAAGAAAAAAGGACTAGAAGCTAGTCTGGTCCTTCATTTGTTAATGTTTAATTTCCCAAGAATATAGGCAATATCCCAAAATACCAAAAGAGATTGATCCAGAAGGCCAAGCAAAAGATGATGCCAAAGATGAGAAGACTGATTTTTTTAATCAGCACGGAGTATAGGATGGATAAAACTCCAAAAACCACAAAGATTTTTTTCATAACGAAATAATATACTGAAACTCCTCCTATTTGCCAATCCCAAGGAAGGATAAACATGAGGAACCAGAGAAGGCAAATCGTAAGAATATATCTCTTGTAGTGCGCTTCAAGAAAGGCTTTTGTTTTCTCCATAGCAAACCTCCATTTGAGTCACTGTCTCTTCCCTTTTATTATACCAAAAAAACCTGGAAAAAGCTTTCCAGGTTCGGGTTTAAAATCACTAGTCATACTAGAGAAATTCCTTTATTCATAGGCTGATTCACTTTATTGACTTGATGAAGATGTTCCAAAATCGACCTTAGGAACTGTCTTGGCTTCTTCTGTTTCTTTAAAAGTTTCAGCTTCTTTAAAGTTCATCATATTTGCAAAAAGCACGGTTGGAAAACTTCTCAACTTTTGATTGTACTCGGCTGCGACTTTATTATAATCCTTGCGTGCTACAAAGATACGATTTTCACTGCCTGAAAGTTCGACCATTAGTTGCTCAACATTTTGATTGCTCTTGAGTTCTGGATAATTCTCCGTCAAGGAAATCAAGCGGGAAAGAGCAGAGCTCAATTCTCCCTGAGCCTTTTGGTTTTCTTCCGATGTCACTGAGCTACTACCGATTTTAGCTCTAGCATCCGCAATCTTGGTAAAGACTTCGGTTTCATGATTCATTTGTCCTTTAACGGACTCCACCAAGTTACCAATCAAGTCCGAACGACGTTGGAGGGCTGTAGAGACATCGGCCTGAGCCTGCTCCACTTTAGTCTGTTCACCAACCAGACCGTTATAGGTCGTCACTGCGGAACAACTTCCCAGAACTAGTAGTCCAAAGAAAATCACCACTATTGAGAGAATTACTTTATTTTGTTTCATATCAAAACCTTAACACTTTCTTTTATCAACTTTTCTGAGATAATACTCAGATTTTAAATCAATTTCCCAAACTTTGCTTTTATTTTTAATTAAGGAGTGAACTCTTGCAAAGGAGTCACCTTACTGCATGGAGAAATCGGTTTGAACAATATATGATCACTCACCAGTCATCAGACGAACCGCCACCATCGAAGCCACCGCCGTCCCAGCCTCCAGATGAGTCGGAGCCTGAGTCAGACCAAGAGGAACCTGAGTCTGATGAGTCACCGCCCCACCAGCCACCGCTAGAATCATCTCCACGTGAACCACGACCACCAAATAGAAATCCGATAATCATCACGATGAAGTAAATGAGAACTCCAAATACGATAACTCCGTCGCTCGAACTGCTTTTTCGATGACGTTTCGAAGATTGACTCCCAGCGGTATACTTTTCAATTTCTCTTAGACGACTAGAATTAGTAGCATAGTCGTAACTACTTCTAGAACTTGAAGAAGTCGTACTCGATCCACTATAGAACATGTAGTTGAGATTATTGACTATTGAGAGAACACCCTTGTTATAGTCACCATTTTTAAAGTAAGGACGTGCTGTTGTCAAGAACCTGTGAGTCTGATAGTCAGTGATCTTACTGGCCACATTATTACTGGTTTCAATCCGTGATTTTCTATCTTGGACTGCTACCACAATCAAGACACCATGATTGTCTCCCGAGTAGCCAATCTTCCAAGCTCTAGCTGTTTCATTGGCTACAGTCTCGATTGTTTCTCCATTTAGGCTTTTCACAACGTAAACACCCATCTGGAATTTTTCTGATTTTTTACTATTGACATTATTCAATTCTCGAATTTGACTTATAGTCTCATCCGTTAGATAGTGATCCGGGTCATAGATCCCGTACTCAGGTTTTTCAGGTGCTGTGAATGCTGACAAGAAGAGAAAGACCATCAGCAACCCAAGCAAGCGAACCAACAAACTATGTTTAAATAATCTGCTTCTTTTCATAATAACCTCCCTGATAAAGGAAAATTGATTTAAGGAATTATAGCATTTTGATTTTTACAAAGAAAGTGCATTTTCATTACAAATAGATTACAAAAGCTAGGAAAAAGATTGAATTTTGATGACAGATTCTCCTCCAATTTGATAGGTTCTTTTCTCCCCTCTTAGATAGAAAAAAGAAGACTATGAAGTCTTCTTTTAGTTTGTTTTTGTAGAAAAACAAGCAAGGTTTACTTGCGTTTTCTCGCAATCAAGTGAATCGGTGTTCCCTCAAAAACAAAGGCCTTGCGGATTTGATTTTCCAAGAAACGCAAGTAAGAGAAGTGCATGAGTTCTTCTTCGTTGACAAAGATGACAAAGGTTGGTGGCTTGGTTGCCACTTGGGTTGCGTAGAAAATCTTGAGGCGTTTTCCTTTGTCTGTCGGTGTTGGATTGATAGCAATGGCATCCATGATGACATCGTTTAAGACAGCTGATGGAATCCGAGTGTTTTGACTTTCACTGATTTGCTTGATCATCTCAGGCAATTTGTGGAGACGTTGCTTGGTCAAAGCTGAAACAAAGACAATCGGTGCGTAAGGCAGGTATTGGAACTGCTCACGGATGTCTTCTTCCCAGTTCTTCATGGTATGATTGTCTTTTTCAAGAGTATCCCACTTGTTGACCACGATGATCATTCCTTTACCAGCTTCGTGGGCGAAACCTGCGATACGCTTGTCGTACTCACGGATACCTTCTTCGGCATTGAGGACCATCAAGACCACGTCAGAACGGTCAATGGCACGCATGGCACGCATGACAGAGTATTTCTCCGTATTTTCATAGACTTTACCAGACTTACGCATACCAGCTGTATCAATCATGGTAAACTCTTGTCCATCAGCATCTGTAAAATGGGTATCAATGGCATCACGCGTTGTTCCAGCTACTGGACTAGCAATCACGCGGTCTTCTCCCAAAATAGCGTTGATTAAACTTGACTTTCCAACGTTAGGACGGCCAATCAAGCTAAATTTAATCACGTCTGGATTTTCTTCTTCAACTTCGTGTGGTAGATTTTCCACAATGGCATCCAGCACATCACCCGTACCGATACCGTGGACAGACGAAATTGGCAGCGGTTCGCCCAATCCTAGCGCATAGAAATCAAAAATATCATTTCGCATCTCAGGGTTGTCAACCTTGTTAACGGCAAGGATAACAGGTTTATGGGTTTTATAGAGTTTACGGGCTACGTATTCATCCGCATCTGTAATCCCTTCTTTCCCAGAAACTACAAAGACGATGACATCCGCTTCTTCCATGGCAATTTCTGCCTGGTGCTTGATTTGTTCCATGAAGGGAGCATCGACATCGTCAATCCCTCCAGTATCAATCATACTGAAGGAACGATTGAGCCACTCACCCGTTGCATAGATACGGTCACGTGTCACACCCTCGACATCTTCTACGATTGAGATCCGCTCACCAGCGATCCGATTAAATAGGGTTGATTTCCCAACATTGGGACGTCCCACAATGGCAATAGTTGGTAAGGCCATGTTTTCTCACTTTCTACAATAACTTTTTCTGTTCTAGATTCTTCCGAGTTGAACTAGGTTCGGCTTGACCAAACTGCTCTGCCAAACGTTGACTCCAAGAGGTTGTCGCACGCGCACCAGCATAGTCTGCCTGTACTTTGTCATAGTCCAAAATCGCCGCTATGGGCTGTTCTTGGTATTCTTCTTCAAAAACCACTTTGTTCAAAGGCAGTCTTGGTTTGACATCGTGTTGTTGATTTGGCACGCCAAGGGCAATCCCAAAAACAGGGTAGGTATAGTCAGGCAGGTTAAAGAGCGCTGCCACTTCTTCTGACTTGTAACGGACCAAACCGATGATAACACCACCATACCCCAGACTCTCAGCAGCAAGCAAGGTATTTTGGCCAGCAAGAGCCGCGTCCACAGACGTGATGAGGAGACCTTCTACCCCTTGAGGTTGGAAACTGTCCGTATGAAGGCTTGCTCCCTTTTCAGCTCGGTTCAAGTCACCAACAAAGAGCAAAAAGGCTGCTGACTGGCGAATGGCTTCCTGGGGAACCAGTTCATAAAGAGCATCTTTCTTCTCTTGACTGCGCACAAGAATCACAGAGTAAGATTGAAAATTTTTCCAAGATGACGCCATTTGTCCAGCAGTCAAAATCTCTTCCAAGTCTGCTTGAGGAATCTCTTGCTCCTTAAAACGGCGCACTGAAGTATGGGCTTTCATCAGTTTAATGGTTTCTGTCATCGGCGATTTTCTCCTTCTAGTCTTGTCTCCTCAGCCAAATAACGGATTCGTTCCATGACCCGTCTAGCTTCCCAAGTCTCGTCATTTCCATTCTTTCCTTTGGCAAAATGTTTTTCCAAATCTTGGAAATTAAAGTTGGAAGTAAAGAAGGTCGGCAAATCTTCCTGCATGCGGTACTGAAGAATGACTTGAAGAATCTCATCACGCACCCAAGGTGTCGACTGCTCTGCACCAATATCATCCAAGACCAATACTTCTGCTAATTTGATCTCATCCACCAAGGTCTTCACTGATCCTTCACCGATGGCATTTTTCACATCAATGACAAAGCTTGGATAGTGGAGAATCGTCGTTGATGCTCCACGTTTTTCAGATAGGTCATGAGCTAAGGCCGCCATCATGAAACTCTTACCGACACCAAAATCTCCGTAAAGATAGAGACCTTTTCGGATACTAGGGTAAAGGTCAACAAAGGCATAGAGTCTCTCAAAAATCGGTAATCGTCCTAGATCATCCAGGTCAATCTGAGCCAACTTCGCTTTCTTGAGACTGGCTGGTAGATTGATCAATTTGAGACGATTCTTAATTGCAGCCTCTTTTTCTGCCGCGATTAGTTCTGGTGTTTCTTCATAAGACACATCCGCATAACCGTGATTCATAACCAAGATAGGCTTGTAGCCACGCGCTATATAGTCCGCATCCCCACGAAGAAACTTGTCACGTTCTGTGATATATTGGTTGAACTTGGAGATGCTACGATTCAACTCCTCTGGACTGAGGGATTCTTTCTGGATAAAAGCCGCCACATCTGGGTCTTTCATAATCTGCTGGACTAAGTCCTGATACTGAAAACGACTTGTCTGACGTTTGATAACGTCACCCACACTTTCCATCTAGTCTCCTCCTTCTTCTAATCGGGCTAACATTTCTTGTTTTTTACGTTCTAGTTCCAGACGAGTTTCCTCGCTGGTTTGATTTTTATATTCTGGATTGCTCCACTTGGGAACATTTGTCTTAGTCGAGCTAGTTTTCAATTTTTTGTCTTCTTGGCCTTTTTGCTGACGCTCTCGAATCCGAAGCACAGCTTCTTCTGCTGTCCGAATTTTTTGATAAGCATAGTCATTGGCGACCTTCATGGCATATTTCTCATTGACATTGGCCGAATCAACCTTGTTAAAGGTTAGAAGCAAGACGATATTGATGACTTCATCCAACAAGCCTAAAGACGCCATCTGGTGAAGGAGTTCTCTTTCACTTTGGGTGATGTTCCCCTTACGCGTTTGCTTGATTTCGGCTAAAAAGTGCAGGGGAGTTTTATTTTTGGCTTCCCTGATAATGGTCATTTCTTTGGGGCTAAAGTCAGAAGTAGCTAGTTTTTGTGCTATCTTTTCACGCATGCGTTTGACAGAAATAACCTGAGCTACAGCTGTCGCCTTAGCTAATTGATAGGTTTCAAACCAGGTCCATTTTTTTTCATCTGCAATGGCGAACAATTCCAAAACATCCGCCTGCTCGTCTTCAAAACGCAAGCCATCTCGAGCCATCAGACGCTGGAAATGTTCCAAGTCAAAATCATTTTTTAACTTGCTTTTAGACTCGCTTGGTGTCACTTCTTCAGTCAGGGTTGGAAAGACTTGGCTCAAAGAAACAGAGAGTGCTTCTCCCTCACTTGGAGTCTGCTTCATAGCAGAAACAGCTGTATCCCCAATCTTTTTCTCTAATAATCTGCTATAGACAGAATGACTTAGAAATTCTTGACTGGAAAGGGGAGAATGAAGCTGTAATTCATAGACATTCTCCTTCTGATAAAGGGTCAACAGATCGAAGGCAGATAAGACTTTGAAGGATTGGAGCAAGGTCGGCATGCCAAAGTTTAAGTGGTTGAGGATATGGGAAAAGAGGTGTTCCTTTTGCCCACCATCCCAAAAGGTAATGGTATATAGATAGAGGCTCAGTGCCTCCTGACCGATAATCGGGAGGTAGCACTGCACCAGAGAAGAGGTATCTTGCGACACCCGATTATTCTTTAGAAAAGAAAAACGGTCATTTGGTTTCATCTATTTTTCCTTTTTCTTCTTAGAGGACTGGGTGATCTGCTGAAGCAGACTCTCCAACTCACTCACATCCTTAAAGCTACGGTAAACACTGGCAAAACGAACATAGGTAATCTCATCAAGCTCTGCCAATTCTTCCATGACTAAGGACCCAATATATTCACTTTGGATCTCATTCTCACTGCGACTACGGAGTTTTTGCTCGATGCGATTGACCACCATGTTGATTTCATCACTTGACACAGGACGTTTCTGGGCTGAGCGGATAATCCCATTAAAGATTTTATCTCTTGAAAACTGCTCTCGCGTACCGTCTTTTTTGACGACAACCAGCGTTCTTTCTTCTACTCGTTCATAGGTTGTAAAACGATGCTGACACTCGTCGCACTCACGTCTTCGGCGGATGGTATTTCCTTCTTCGGCTTGTCGACTATCAACAACACTAGACTTGGTAGCCCCACATTTTGGACAACGCATGCACTTCCCTCCTTGTCGTTTTCTTTTCATTATACCATTTTTTGAGCAATTCCCAAAACAATTCTTATTTTTACTTGACAAGTTTTTTGTTTTATTGTATTATTTGATTAGAACAATAAAGGAAAAGAAAGGAGACTATGATGTCCTGGTCATTTGATAATACAAAACCGATTTATTTACAGATTATGGAAAAAATCAAATTACAGATTGTTTCCCATGAACTGGAACCCAATCAACAGCTCCCTACCGTGAGAGATTTGGCGAGCGAGGCTGGGGTCAATCCCAATACCATTCAGCGCGCCTTGTCTGACCTCGAACGTGAAGGATTTGTATATAGCAAGCGGACAACTGGTCGATTTGTCACCGAGGATTTGGACCTCATCCTTCAGTCCCGCAAACAACTTTCCGAGGAGCAACTGCAACAATTCGTCTCTTGCATGCTCCAATTTGGCTACAAAAAAGAAGAACTGCCAAATGTATTAAGCGACTATATTAAAGGAGTTTAAGACTATGACACTACTAGCACTTGAAAATGTAACAAAATCATATGGAGCAACTGCGGCACTTGACAATATCTCACTAGAGATCTCAGCCGGAAAGATTGTCGGGCTCCTTGGACCAAACGGATCCGGGAAAACAACCCTAATCAAACTGATCAATGGCCTCCTTCAACCAAATAAAGGACGTGTTCTCATTAATGGACAGGATCCAAGTCCTGCTACCAAGGCGATCGTTTCCTATCTGCCAGACACAACCTACCTCAATGAAGAGATGAAGGTTAAGGATGCTCTAACCTATTTTAAAACCTTCTATCAGGATTTCAATCTCGAAAGGGCCCAACACCTTTTAGCTGATCTCGGTATTGATGAAAACAGTCGCCTCAAGAAACTATCAAAAGGGAACAAGGAAAAGGTCCAACTCATCTTGGTTATGAGCCGTGAAGCTCGCCTCTACGTTCTGGACGAACCAATCGGAGGTGTGGATCCGGCTGCCCGTGACTATATCCTCAATACCATCATCAACAACTACTCACCGACTTCTACGGTGCTGATTTCAACCCACTTGATTTCAGATATTGAGCCAATCTTGGATGAGATTATCTTCCTCAAAGACGGAAAAGTCGTCCGCCAAGGAAATGTTGATGATATTCGTTACGAGTCAGGCGAATCAATTGACCAGCTCTTCCGCCAGGAATTTAAAGCCTAAGCAAAGGAGATTATTATGTTTTGGAATCTAGTTCGTTATGAATTTAAAAATGTCAATAAATGGTATCTGGCACTCTACGGTGCGGTACTTGCAATTTCAGTTTTGATTGGAGCTTTTATTAACAGTCTTAGCCAGAGTTACAATCCTAACAATGCTACTTATTTCATCTTCTTTTTAGTACTAGTCTTTGGAGGACTCAGCGTCACTCTTTGGATTGCAACAATCTTTTTAATCATCCGAAGATTTAAAGGCAGTGTTTATGACCGCCAAGGGTACTTGACCTTGACCTTGCCTGTCTCTGAGCACCAAATCATCACTGCAAAACTTTTAGGTGGTCTTGTCTGGTCCATCTTAGGCTATATTGTCTTTATCTTGAGTATATTGATTATCATCTTCTTAACACCAATTGAAAAAGACTTCACTGCCCTCTACAACTTCATTTCCCCTTATCTCAGCTACGGCTGGCTGTATGCCCTATCACTATTTGTCGGGTCAATCGCATGGATTTTATCCATTTACCTCTCCATCTCTATCGGGCAACTCTTTAACGAGTATCGAACAGCCATGGGGATTTTAGCCTATATCGTCATTTCCATCGTTATTGGTTATATCACTTTCTTCTTAAGAGTTGACAATGACTATAACGTGATGGCTAGTACAGAAATCTTGCGCGATCTCTTTTTATCAGCTATCTACTATCTCGGAACCTACTATATCTTGAAAAACAAGGTTAATTTGCAATAAAAAATGCCCAGCTAGAAAGCTGGGTTTTTCTTTAACTCAATATCAAACTGGCTACTATTGGACTAACAAATACGTAGAGAATACCGGTGACACCGATAGCCAAGCCACCCATGGCTCCTGCTACAGAACCATATCGAAAGGCCGTACCCGTTCCGACAGCATGACCTGTCCCTCCAAGGGAGAGTCCGACAGCCACTGGATCGTCAATCTTCAACCACTTCAAAAGGGTTGGACCGATAACACTGGTCAAGATCCCAGTCGCCACTACGACGACCAAGGTCACAGTCGTCAAACCTTGCAATTTTTCTGTGATTCCCACCGCCATGGCGGTTGTCACTGACTTGGGAAAGAGAGAAATGGCTAGGAAAAAGTCTATGCCAAAGATTTTCGCCACTATGGCAGTGAAGCTAGTGTTGACAACTACTGCTAGCAGACTACCAAAGAGAATACTCCGTGCATGGTGCTTCATCAGATGAAAACTCTTATAAAGCGGAATCCCTAGAGCTACGGTCGATGGGACTATCAAGTTGTTCAGATAAACACCACCTTGGTAGTAATCTTGATAAGAAATACCCGTCGCCTTAAGGAAAATAATGATAAAAATGGCTGACAAAAGCAGGGGTGTTGTCAAGGGATGGGGAAAACGTCTGTAAATCAACATCCCCACTAGATAAGCTAGGATAGATAATGCAATCCCAAACAGAGGATTGGATACAAATTCGCTCATTTGGCATCTCCTTTCTCATAATCTCCCTCAAATCGTCTCTTGATAAACTGAACCACTAGGGCAATAAGGATAATGTTGATGACAGCCGCAAAAAAGACAATCAAGACGATGGGTAAAAGATAAGGGGCAATCACATCAAACTTTTCCATGATACCCACTGCTGGCGGCAAAAAGAGAATGGTCATATTGGCCAGCAAGAAATTTCCAACCATGTTGACATGTCTGGTCCTTAGCCACTTGAACTGTAAGGCTAGAAAGAGAATAATCAAACCGATAATACTGCCTGGGATGGGCAGATGAAAGAAACTAGAAATTCCCTCTCCGATAAGAGAAATCACAAAGAGAATCATTAATTGAACATATAATTTCATCCTAAACTCCACGAAATAGACTTCTTGCATACCAGTTTACTCTTTTTTCAGAAAATTTCAAGGAAATATCGCAATTCTTCTCTCTTGCAAGGGTTAGTTAAAAGTAGTATAATCATTGCATGCGCAATCATCTTGTGTTGTAGAGACAGTCAGTAATGACTTTGTGATTTTACTTTGAAAAGAAAGGAGAAAGCAATGAGCTATTTGGAAAAGTGGTTTGATTTCAATCGTCGTCAGAAAGAAATTGAAGGTCTCTTGGAAGAGACCATTGCCCAGCAGAGTGACCAAAGTCTGACCTTGAAAGAGTTTTACCTGCTCTACTATCTGGACTTGGCCCAAGAAAAATCTCTACGCCAGATTGACCTGCCAGATAAACTTCATCTGAGCCCGAGCGCTGTTTCTCGGATGGTGGCTCGCTTGGAAGCCAAAAATTGCGGTCTACTTAGTCGCATGTGTTGTGATCAAGATAGACGTTCTAGCTTTATCTGCCTGACAAGTGATGGGCAAAAGACACTGGCCTCTCTACAGAAGGCTGTCGAAGAAAGCTTGGAAACAGGTTTGGATTTCTTGATTTAAGATGATTTTAGAAAAAAGTTGCGTGCGCAATCATTTTTCTTGACATTCTCTTTTACAAGGAGTAAAATAAAGTCATCATTAAACAAAGGAGTTTTTAAAATGATTGAAATTACCTATCTAGATGCCAGCAAGAACGAAAGAACTATAACGTTCGAATCTTATGACGACTTTGATCGTTCACAACAAGCTTGCCTTATCGGCCTCGCAGACTACTACCCAGTCCAAAAATTAACTTACAACGGTCATGATTTGGACTACCATGGGACTTATGGAGATGTCTTCTTCTATCTCATGAAACAAGATTTAAGCCAATATAACTAAAAAAGGAGAAATACAATGGCAAAAGCAATTACAGATGCAACATTCGAACAAGAAACAAAAGACGGTTTGGTCTTGGTAGACTTCTGGGCAGCTTGGTGTGGTCCATGTCGTATGCAAGGTCCAATCTTGGACAAATTGTCTGAAGAACTTTCAGAAGATGTCTTGAAAATCGTTAAAATGGACGTTGATGAAAATCCAAACACAGCTCGTGCTTTTGGAATCATGTCTATCCCAACCCTTCTCTTCAAAAAAGACGGCCAAGTGGTAAAACAAGTTGCTGGTGTTCACACTGCAGAACAAATCAAGGCTATCGTTGCTGAATTGAGCTAATCACACGAGAGACCAAGTACTTTATTGGTCTCTTTTTTCTTGCCCTTTGCCATTTTTCAAAAAATATGCTAGACTGTAGGTAGAATATTACGATGTTTGGGACATGCCATCGCTAAAAAAAACCTCTACTTGGTATTTTTTAGCTCCCTCATGGGAGCTTTTTGCGTGCTCTGAACATTTCCCATTTTGGAAGGAGTACTATGAAACGTCAATCAGCCTTGGTCGTCTTTAGTGGCGGTCAAGATTCCACAACCTGCCTCTTTTGGGCTAAAGAACACTATGAAACAGTCGAAGCTGTCACCTTTGCTTACGGCCAACGCCATCATCTCGAAATTCAAGTTGCCCAAGAAATCGCTAAGGAACAAGGCATTCGTCATCACATCTTAGATATGTCTCTGCTGGGGCAAATCACTGAAAATGCCTTGACCTCTGATCTGGAGATCGAGCAAAAAGAGGGAGAGGTTCCCAATACCTTTGTTGACGGCCGCAACCACCTCTTTCTGTCCTTTGCGGCAGTTCTTGCCAAGCAACGAGGCATTAAAGATATCGTGACAGGTGTCTGCGAGACAGATTTCTCAGGCTACCCTGATTGTCGGGATGTCTTTGTCAAATCCCTCAATGTTACTCTCAACCTTGCCATGGATTACGACTTTGTTATCCAAACACCTCTCATGTGGCTAGACAAGGCTGAAACTTGGGAGTTAGCCGACCAACTTGGTGCCTTTGACTACGTTCGTGAGAAGACCTTAACCTGCTACAATGGGATTATCGGTAGTGGCTGCGGAGATTGCCCAGCCTGCCATCTACGTCAGCATGGACTAGATGTTTATCTTTCACAGAAAGGAGAGGGCTAATGTTTTTTGCACCCAAAGAAATCAAACAAGAAACTGGCGAGTCTCTGGTCTACAATCCTCACAGAACCTTGGTATCAAAAGAATTTACCTTTGATGCTGCCCACCACCTCTTTCACTATGAGGGAAAATGCAAGTCCCTGCACGGCCACACTTATCATTTACAAATCGCTGTCAGTGGATTTTTAGATGAACGGGGCATGACCTACGATTTCGGAGATATCAAAGCCATCTACAAGAACTACTTAGAGCCCCATTTGGATCATCGCTATCTCAATGAAACTCTGCCTTATATGAACACGACTGCTGAAAATATGGTTTACTGGATTTTCCAAACCATGAGTCAAGAGTTGCCTGACGAGCGCGGTCTCCGTTTGGAATACGTTCGCCTCTATGAAACTCCGACTGCCTTTGCAGAGTTTAGACGGGAGTGGTTAGATGACTAGGGAACGTGTCCTCAAACTACCTGTTCTGGAAATTTTTGGCCCTACCTTTCAAGGCGAAGGCCGTGCTATCGGGCAGAAAACCATGTTTGTCCGAACTGCTGGTTGCGACTACCATTGCGACTGGTGCGACTCTGCCTTTACTTGGGATGGTTCTGAGAAGCCTACTCGCATGACAGCTGACGAGGTTATTGCTGCCTTGGATAAATTAGGAACCTACGACTATGTAACCCTATCTGGCGGAAATCCCGCAATCTTAGCAGCTAACATGGCTCAACTCGTCACCAAGCTCAAAGAACGTGGTGTCACTCTGGCAGTTGAGACTCAAGGTTCTCGCTGGCAAAATTGGTTAAAAGATATCGACCAAGTCACTCTGAGTCCTAAACCTCCTTCATCAAAGATGGAAGTCAACTTTGAGACCTTGGACTTTATCGTTTCCCAACTAGATCCAGACAAGGTCACCTTTAAAATCCCTGTATTTGACGATAACGATTTGGCCTTTGCCAAAGGGATTCAAGAGCGCTACCAACCAGATGTCCTCTTCTTATCAGCTGGAAATCCTGAGCCCAAGGCTACAGGTAATATTGTCCAAGACCAACTGGACCGTCTCAAAGAACTCTGGGAACGCGTCGCTACTGACGATAGCTGGGGCAATGTCCGCGTCCTTCCTCAACTCCATACTCTCCTCTACGACAACCAACGTGGTGTTTAAGATTAGAAAGAAAAAATCATGTCACAACAAGAAGAAATGAAAAACCTTAGCCTTCTCGGCAACAAAGAAACCAACTACATTTTTGACTATCAACCAGAAGTCCTCGAATCCTTTGACAATCGTCATGTGGAAAATGACTATTTTATCAAATTCAACTGTCCTGAATTTACCTCGCTTTGTCCTATTACGGCTCAGCCAGATTTTGCGACGATTTATATTTCCTACATTCCTGACAAGCTCTGTGTCGAGTCAAAATCCCTCAAACTCTACCTCTTTAGCTATCGAAACCATGGAGATTTTCATGAAAACTGTATTAACACTATCGGGAAAGACTTGGTCAACTTGCTAGACCCTCGCTATTTAGAAGTCTGGGGAAAATTTACACCTCGCGGTGGTATTTCAATCGACCCTTACTACAACTACGGTAGACCTGGAACCAAGTATGAAGGATTGGCAGAACAACGCCTCTTCCAACATGACCTCTATCCAGAGAAAATTGACAACCGCTAAACTCATACTCAATGAAAATCAAAAAGCAAACTAGGAAACTAGCCGCAGGCTGCTCAAATCACTGCTTTGAGGTTGTGGATAAGACTGACGAAGTCAGCTCAAAACACTGTTTTGAGGTTGCAGATGGAAGCTGAGGTGCTTTGAAGAGATTTTCGAAGAGTATCATACGAAAAAGCCCTGTTCCTCAAGATGAGAAGCAAGGCTTTTTAAGTTTCAATTATTCTTCAGTTCCAAGGAAGTTTTTAGCAACAAGGGCTGCAAGAACTCCACCAACGATTGGTGCAAGGATGAAAATCCAAACTTGTTGAAGAGCTGCGCCACCTACCAATACAGCAGGAGCCAAGCTACGAGCTGGGTTTACTGAAAGTCCAGTGATATTCAATCCAACAAGGATCATAGCTGTCAATGACAAACCGATCACCAAACCAGCGATTGCGCCATTCCCTTTGCTTGCTGAAGTTACAGTCATGATCACCAAAACAAACAAGAATGTTGCGATTGTTTCAAACAAGAAACCACCAAAGACAGTTACACCGTTTGCCAAGGCATTTTCACCAAGACTTGCAGTTGACATACCTGAATTTGCCAAGAGGAAGAATACAGATCCTGATGCAAGGAAAGCACCAACTACTTGTCCAAGGATGTAGTTTACAAGTTCTGAAGATGACAAACGTTTGTTTACAAACATAGCAATCGAGACAGCTGGGTTCAAGTGAGCCCCTGAAACAGTTCCGATTGAGTAAGCTGCAACCACAATTGCCAGACCAAAGGCAAAAGCAATTCCAAGGTGTCCAAGGCCATTAAGACCATTTCCAAAAACAACAGCTCCTGTTCCGATGAACACAAGCATAAATGTACCGATTAATTCAGCAACAAATTTTTTCATGATAAGTCTCCTTTTTTCAAACTATGTATTAGTCTATCAAAAGAAGGAAAGGGTTTCAAGAAAATTGACTGGAAAGTTCATTGAAAATCATGAAACGACTCGCTTGAACTTAGTACTGAAAAGATTGAATGGCTTCTTTCAAGGCATCTTGTAAACTATTTCTCTGGTCAAGTTGGATATAGACTTCCAGCAGACAGGATCTGAAGTTGGAAAATTTATAAAAATCTTCCCTCTCTTCTATTGGAAAATCAACCGTTTTTATCCAAGAAGCTACTTGTTCTTGCTCTAATTTTCCTTGCAAAATGGGTTCATAAAGTACTCTCGCTAAACGCCAGTCCTCATCATTTGTAAAACGAATGGTAATTCGTTTAAATAGTTGACCCAGTACATCAAATACTTCATGATTTCTATTTTTAGGAAAATCTGGATGACAAACGACTTCCGTCAAGAGATCCGCTCCATGCGCAAAAGCGTGAACCCAACCATACTGACTTGAAAAACCTGTCGTATCCTTTTCTTTTTTTAGGTAATGCAAACCTTGAGATAGCATAGCATTTCTTATATCAGCTTTTAATCCTTTATAGAAAAGAGAGTGCTCGTTACCATCTGCAGACAAAAGATTGGCATAAATAAGCGCCCTAAAAGAACGTTTAAGAGCCGAAACTCCTCTACTATCAATCTCTTTGTATAGACCTTCATCAGAGGAGACCTCTTCTGAGATAAACTGAAACTGCTCAAGGGAAAACAGTTCTTCTTGAATCCCTCTAGCCAAACTCGTAAAAACAAGTTCGTCTCGAATTTCTGGAGAGGGATCTCCTAAATGCTCAAGCAACCACTGAATTTCTTCTCGACTATAGCTTGGTTTTTCTTCTGTCACTTTTCTTTGTAATTCTTGACGCATCTCTAGCACCTCTACATTTCTAGTAACTTATCAAAAAGCCATCCGAAGATGACTTTGAATAGGAATATTTGGAAAAATTGGAAAGGAACATGGCATAGTTAAAGCACTATTTTTTCTTTTTCGGAGTTAAATCTTCAAAAGATGTACTATTTTTACTAATAGTCTCGCTAATGGCTTTTTGTCCCAACCCATTAATTGAGCTATCCATTTGAGCTGCTAAAGTCGTTACAGCAGTTTTATTTGTCATAGCAAGAACCCCTATCTCCTCATCGTACTTATCTACAATACCTTTTCTACCTGATTTTATAGGAGGAGCACAAAATGCTTTGATAGCTGCTCTTTCTAATGTTTTTTTGATTTCTCGTCTGGCTGATTCTGACATAGGTCCAATCAAAGCATCTATGACTAAATCCACTAGCATTTCTTCTGCCTCCTTTCTAACTCATATAAGTCTTTTCTTTGACTATAACTCTCTTCTAACTCTTTTTCTAAGCGAGAGCGCTCTTTTCGGTACTGAGTCTGCAACTCTTCATCTTTTGCCTCTATTTTAGCATACTGCCGAAGATACTCACTACTCGTCTCACTTGAATAAGATTCCAATAACATCAGAAATTGATGGTGCTCCCCATCGTCTCCAGATTTCTGTCTACCAAAATCATAAGCAATGTTCTCAAACTCCTCATATAGTCTTGTCAACTGAGAACGATTATGATCTAAACTTTCATAGGATTCTTCTATTTTCTTCTTAGCAGTTCTATAGTCATCCTCCAAGGACCAAAGTCCCTCTTCTTGCTTTTTTATTTTCACTTGGATTTCTTCTAGTTTGTCCATTGATTAATATCCCTTGCCAAGCTTTCGTCTCCTTCAACCGCCTGTTCAACACCTTTCTGAATGTTGGTTTCCAAATCCGTAAAGGCTTTTACAATCGCAGCTGATTTACTTACTTTTTTATCAAAATGTCTCTGAGTCTCACCCACAATACTATCATACGTTACCCCAGCTTCTACATAGACATCCTCTATCTCATCATTAGTTAACTCTGTTACAAACCAGGGAACTTCCTTACTGTTATCGTAGAGTGTTTCAGCATCTGTAACTGCTTTTTTAGCCACTGCCTCAATCTCGCTGTGTCCGTTACTGACACTCTCTGTCATTGCCGTCGCAACAGCTGTTGCTTGGACACTATCCAAGAAAAACATCTCATGGCTACTTAGACTGCCATCTGATAAAAATTTAGTATTCAACTGTTTTAGAAGTCCATTTTTGACACCTTGTAATTTCTTCAGGGTCTCATAGTTCTTCTTTTCAAGTCCAGTCATTTTCTCTGGACTCTGTTTTTCCAAAATATCCTTGATTTGGTTAATTTGATTTTTATCACCCGTAATATCTGGGTCAATATTGTGCCCACCAGAATTTTCAAGCAGATAATCTTCTCCCAAGTATACACCTAAAAAAGGCTTTGAGATATTGTTAAGAAAGTCATCTTGAGTCCGGATTCGTACTACTTGACCTGTGAATGTCTTTTGTTTATTGATTATCTTCTCCCTTGCCGAATCCCACGGAGTCAGATAATCTATGATTTTATCTTTAGATTCGATAAGACCTTCTAAATAGAGAGGGGCTGAGTTATATACCACAGTACGCGGAGCGTTATACTCTAAGGCCACCCTCTGAGCGATGTTCCCTCCTAAAGAATGTCCAGTTAGAGTAATATTATCCCCATATCTCTGTCGAATCCTTTCATAAAATTTGAAAGCTTCATCATAATGAAAACCGAGCGCCATGGCTATACTACCGACATCTGTAGCGACATCCTTGACTATATCCGCATTAGGATTCGTTCCCGTATAGGCAATGATCACCTCTCCACTGTCCTTATCTAGGAAGGCTGTACCACTTGTGCCAGCGGAATCATCATGAAAATCATCTAGATATTGGAGGTTGGAGGGGATAGTCTTATCCTTTTGAGCACCTATTTTCTTATCTAAAATTTGTTCATCAGTTGCTCCTCTCCACCTTGCATTCTCAAATTCATAAGTCAGGTTCGCTGCATCCAGAGTTGGAATTCCACTGTTAACTGATTCTTTTTCACTCATTCTTTCGCATGCTCCTTATTTATAATCAGGTCAATCAGGATGTTTTAAATGTTAGCAAATTAATTAGAAACACTATTTCTATCATCTATCCAACTTGAAACTATCTCACTCATTCCATCATTTGGGGTATCCTTAAAAGCAATATTAACATTCAATCGATAACCTTTTGTATTATTATAAGATTCCGCTCCACTTATTGATAACATGTGTTCTCCATTTGAATTAAGGAAATTATTTATCGTAGAGTTATCACTAATATAATAGATTTCAAACACATTGCGATTTGAAAAATATCGAAACTTTTCAAGCTTCATCTTAGATAAAACATCTCTATTCAAACTTAATTTTTGGAACAGAAAACCTTTATAACCCCAAATTTTTTCCGCTACCTCATTGTTAGAAAATATAAATTCACCATCTTTATATTCTACATCAACATGCTCTTCCACTTCTTCTTTATATGGATCAGTAGAAATTTGTATAGTCTCTATCTTTCCTTTTATGGTTTGACTTTCTTCATCCCCATCTAAGGAAACTACTGTTCTGAGCGAATCCTTATAAAATGTTTGAGTAATATTAAACCCTTTCGGAAATTGCTTAAACAAATCAAACAGATTC
>NZ_KV832118.1:485696-496999 GCF_001837335.1 Streptococcus sp. HMSC066F01 | reverse complement strand
TTATGATAATTAATAAAACAACTAATCATAGTTCCCTTATAGTATACCATAAAAGCAACATTTCCTTGTATCTTATTCAAATTTATAAGTCAGATTAGACGCATCTAAGGTCGGCACATTACTATTTGGCATCTATCTTCTCTATACTCTTACTTTTTCCTGTTATAAGTTCTGAATGAGATATATTTTCTCCGTCAAAAACCACAGGATAACCGTATTCATAGCCAATAGTTGCAGAGTGATCTGCACTAATAAAAAGGTCTAACGACTCACTTGATTGTATATGGAAGTAGTTCTGAATAATTTTACTATTTACATTTTTATAAGTAATAGAAGCATCACCAGTCTCCCAATTATAGTACGTTTTTTTGAGTTCAAATCGAGATAGAACTGCTTTATTTAGTTCTAACTTTTGAAATAAAAAACCATCATAAAACAAATCATCTTTAGAAACTTCTGGATTCAAAAATTCTAATCCTTTTTCAGTGTACACAATACGGCTTTCTAAAAGCATTTTTTCTTCATAAGGATTACCTCGAGCTTCTATTCTTTTAAAAGTGCCAGTTATTTCTTGTGTTTCTGCGTTTCCTACGAGATCAATCTTCTGGTAACGAGAGTAGTCCTTCGTCTCATCGTAAGTATCAGTACTTCTAATCTCAAACCCTTCCGGAAATTGCTTAAACAAGTCAAAGAGATTTTCAGTTGGATAAACTCGACTAACCTCAGATATTTTGTTCTCAATCCATTCTCGACTGTTCTTATTTTCTCCACATCCTGTTATTCCTATCATTATCAACCCTCCTAAAAGTAATATTGCGAAAAACGCGCGTTTTTTCATAACCTTCTCCTTACTTATAATATTCAATAAAACAGCTGACCATAGCACCCTTATAATATACCATAAAAGCAATATTTCCTTGCTTCTTATTCAAGTTCGTAAGTCAGATTTGCTGCATCTAGAGTAGCAATACCACTATTCGCCGTATCCTTTTTACTTATACTTCTCTCCTAATTTGATACTCTCTCCTTAAAATAACAGCCATCATTAAAATCAACAGTAACAGAATAGTAATAAAAGTCATCTAACCTCAAAGAACTACCAAATCCTAGCACTGTTTCAACTTGTTGCTGTTTATTAAAATATTGGTTAATCGTTGTGTTTTTAATAATATAATCTATATCAAAAGAACCATTATTTCCGTTAAAATGTTTGTTTTTTAATGATAATTTACTTAAAAATTCTTTATCTATACAAAGTTTTTGAAACAAGAAACCATCAAACTTCCACATTTTTTTAGCAGTTTCTTCATCAGAAAAAATAAATTTATTGTCTACATATTGAACACTTACTAACTCCTCTTCGCTTTTTGGTGCATCATCCTTCGCTGGGATTTTAGAAAGAGTACCTGTTATTGTATGCAATGTTGCATCACCTTTCAGCTTAATTTCTGTGATAAAATCGTCAATTCCATCACTTTTCTTTTTAAAATAAACCTGCTCAATCTCAAACCCTTCTGGAAATTGCTTAAACAAATCAAACAGATTCTCTGTTGGATAGACACGACTAACCTCAGATACTTTGTTCTCAATCCATTCTCGACTGTTCTTATTTTCTCCACATCCTGTTATTCCTATCATTATCAATCCTACTAAAACTAACTTTGCAAAAAACATACGTTTTTTCATAATACTCTCCTTATTTATAATATTCAATAAAACAGCTGACCATAGCACCCTTATAATATACCATAAAAGCAATATTTCCTTGCTTCTTATTCAAATTCGTAAGTCAGATTAGAAGCATCTAAAGTTGGAATTCCACTGTTCATAAATTTTTCATCTAGCATTTTATTTCCTATTAATTTGATACCGTTTCTCTATATGTATAAATACTATCGTAGTTGACAGTTACTGAATAATAGTAATAATCGTCGTTTCGGTATGAACTTCCAAAGCCTAATGTTGCTTGTTCATTTTCATCTTTTTTAAAATACTGATTGATAGTTTGATTTTGAACTAAATAATCAATATCAAATGCTCCATTATTGCCATTATAATTTTTAGATTTCATAGATAATGAAGATAGAAAAGAGTGATTAATTGTTAACTTTTGAAATAAAAATCCATTAAAAGGCCATAATTCTTTCGCCTTCTTCTCATCAGAAAAGATAAACTTCCCATCAATATAATCTACTTTTATAGTTTCTTCTGGCTTTTCAGTAATATCATCAGAAGCACGTGTTTTAGTTAGTACTCCGGAAATTGTTTGGTTACTACTATCTCCTTGTAAAGTTATTTCGATAATATAGTTTCCACGTTTTATAAATACTTGATTTACTTTGAACCCCTCCGGAAACTGCTTAAACAAATCAAACAGATTCTCTGTTGGATAGACACGACTAACCTCAGATACTTTGTTCTCAATCCATTCTCTACTGTTCTTATTTTCTCCACATCCTGTTAATCCTATCATGATCAATCCTCCTAAAAGTAATATTGCGAAAAACGCGCGTTTTTTCATAACCTTCTCCTTACTTATGATAATTAATAAAACAACTAATCATATTTCCCTTATAGTATATCATAAAAGGCTGATATGACTGTTTCATCTATGATGTTAAAATCCTGTCTAATTCATTTTAAAACACTGTAATCCTAAGGGTCATGATATAATAGACAATGAATAACAAGCATTACTTGAAGGAGAAATATATGAAAAAATCGTACAGACTTTGTTGCCTAGCTTGTGTGACAACACTAGCCTTAGCCCTTGGTGCTTGCTCATCAAAGCCATCTACTAGTTCTACAAATAATTCAAACAATCAGGCTTCTACCTATCACAAGAAAGATGTAACTGGTCCTGCTGCTTCATTTGACTGGAATGCCAAAGTTGAACCTACCAACTATGAGAGAACCTTTATTGAAACAAACAGTGGCAGTCAATTTAATAAAACTCTAGATCGCACGAAAGAGGCGGCTGAGAATCTTGAAAAAAAGAAAAAAGAAATTTCGGATTCTAAGGTTCAAACAGCCCTCAAATTAGTGGATGCTGTCTTTGTCAATCAAGAAAATCTTGACCTAGTTGTGAAATCAGCGGGTGCTAGCAATCAAGAAGAGTTATTTGATAAGATTTGGAACGAATATTTAGTCCCTGAGTTAACTAAAATCCGTCCGAATTTTTCAAATGATACCGTCTTTGAATATAAAGGAGAAAAATATCCTCTCAAAATTTATGCACCTATGTTTTTCAAGGTCAACACCAATGCATTAGGAAAAGCAGGTGCCTATACTCTTGAGGACTATAAGGTGGAGGGCGACATGGTTTATTTGAAATTTATGTCCCCATCTGTAGATACCTACCAATACGAAGTCAAGGCTACTTATCATGATAACTTCCAAGACTTCTTTCAAGGACTGGTGGAAGAGCAACAAAAGGTTCTTGAAACAGACTATGCTAAAGCTCTAAATATTCGATTTGTTTATCAATTAGCTGCGCTTGATTTTAAAGCTGACAACTACGTAGACCTAGAGGGCATGGATTATTTTGATCGAAACTCTCATTACCTTGCCATAAAAGTGGATAATAATGGTGAAGCTAGCCTTGATAATGAAAATCTCGCCAACCTTTTACAAATTAGCATGAAGGCTTCAAACGAGGCCAATAAAGGAAAATTTGAATAAATCTTTAAAGCATAAAAAAAATCACCTCAAACAGGTGATTTTTGTGTATTCATCTTGTCATTAAAATGTCTTAAATCCGTCCTTTACTCCCCCAACTCAGCACTGTAGGCGATAATCTGGTCAACTGTGTCTGACAAGAATTGGATGGTATCACGGAGTGGTTTGTCTGTTGAAATATCCGCTCCGATAATCATGGCTGACTCAAGTGGTGTCTTGCTACCACCTGATTTAAGGAGATTGAGCCAATCTTCAGCTCCAGTTTCTGAATGTTTCAAATGAAGGTACCCCGCAGTCGAGATAACAAGTCCAGCTGAGTAGGTGTAACTATACAATCCCATGTAATAGTGAGCTTGGCGCATCCAAGTCAGAGCTGCATCGTCATCAATCTCAATGGCATCTCCCCAGAAATCCGTCAAGACTTCCTTCATAATGCTGTTAAGTTTGCTTGCTCCGAAGGTTTCTCCTTCTTCAATCAATGTATAAACCTTACGCTGGAAGGCTGCTTCCAAGAGGTGGGTGATGAAATTATGGAAGTAGGTATCTGTTAAGCGGTGGGCAAGGGCAAAGCGTTTTTGACGTGGGTCATCAGACTGGTGCTCCAAGTAATCACTGAGAAGCAATTCATTGAAGGTTGATGGCGCTTCGACATAGTAGGTTGACATGTGGGCATTGAAGTAGCTTTGGTGATTGTCTGAAAAGATAAATTGACCAGAATGTCCGATTTCATGAATCAAGGTATAGACATCACTCAAACGACCAGTCCAGCTCATGAGGACATAAGGGTGCACGCGATACGGATCCGCCGCATAACCACCAGAATCCTTGCCACTATTAGCAGCGAAGTCTACCCAGCGCTCTTCTTGATAGCGAGCAACTTCCTGACAATATTCTTGCCCCAAAGGTTCTACTGACTTCATGACCAAATCATAGGCGTCGTCAATAGTCACTTCAGGATTAAGAGCACTATCCAAGTCCAATTTCCAGTCTGCAAAGGTCATCTTTTCAAGACCATTGATCTTGGCAACATGCTTGAGGTACCTCTGAGCAACTGGCGCAAATTCTTGCATGATGAGGTCAATCTGGCGGTCAAACATGGCACGGTCAACTTCTTGCTCAGCCAGAAGATAGTCAAAAACTGAGTCATAGCCCTTCATATCTGCCAACAATTTCTCAGACTTGACTTGGGCTAAATAGGCTGCCGCAGCCGTATTTTGGTGCTTACGGAGTCCCTCTGAAAAAGAACGGAAAGATTTCTCACGAACCTCAGCGTCCTCGTGGTTTTGGTAGAAATTTTCATAGGTAACAAAGCTATTTTTGTAGGTCTTGCCATGGGCTTCAAAGTCAGCCATTTCAAAGTCCCCAGCTCGCATTTTGGTGTATATGTCCTGTGGACTGTAGAAGATTTCACCGAGATTGGTCAAAGCTTTCTCCACATCAGCCCCTAGATAGTGGGCTTTTTTGATTTTAGCCTGACGAATGGCTGCCGTCAAGTGAGGCAATTTACCCAAACGGTCCAAGACCTCCTCGTCTGCTGCCACCAAGGCGTCGTCAAAAAAGGTCAAGGCTACGCTGGCATCTGTTTCAAATTCCATCCCAGCTTGGGCAATGTTGGCAAAATCTTCATTGCTATAGTCTGTCGTCTGAGGCATAAAGGCGTAATTACCAATATGGCTCATCTGGATATAGATTTGTTCCAATTCCGCAAAGGCCTTCTCGAAATCTTCAAAAGTGTGAAGATTGCCCTTGTAGTCACGGCTAAATTGGTTAATATCTTCGCGTGTTTTCTCAATGGCACGCAAGAAATCCTCACGGTCTTGGTATAGGGCGGTTAAATCCCAAAGTTCCTTCTCTGGAAATTCTGAACGGTGTTTTTGTTCCATTTTCTTCCTCTTATTTCTCTAATTCTAATAATACACTAATGGCTGATAAGGCATAAAGCGGGGCTGTTTCTGCTCGCAAAATGCGAGGACCAAGTCCTGCAAGAACAGCTCCTTTAGCTTCAAAACTTTCAATTTCTGCTGATGAGAGACCGCCTTCTGGACCAAAGATAAAGAGCAGTTTGGCTCCTTTTTCAAGACCAGCGACTGCTTGCAGGAGCGCAGCAGCTTCTCCCTCTTTTGCTGATTCTTCATAAGCCACCACAATTGAATCAAACTGGTCAAACTGAGCTAGAAAATCTGCTTTTTTCTCGAAAAGCTGAATACTTGGAACGATATTACGCTTGCTTTGTTCTGCTGCTCCAAGGGCGATTTTTTCTAGTTTTTCGACTTTCTTGCCTAGTTTCTTGCCGTCCCATTTGGCAACTGACCAATCGGCAGGAAAGGCCCAGATTTGGCTAGCGCCTAGTTCTGTTACTTTCTGAGTAATAAACTCCAGCTTGTCTCCCTTGGGAAATCCAGATGCGATGGTGACTTGAACGGGCAGTTCCACATTGTCCGCTAATTCTTGGACCAACTCAAACTGACGCGCTTCCACATCTATCACGCGCGCCAAACGCTTGATGCCATCATCAAAGACCAAGGTCACCTCATTATCTTCTTTCAAGCGCATAACCTGAAACATATGCTTGCTGGTTTCCTTGTCCTCAATAGTGACAGGAGAGATTGCACTGCCTTTGACAAAATACTGCTGCATGCTAGCCTCCAATCACACCTGAAATATCCTTGGTCTTCTTAAAGACACAGGCATTCCATTCCCCTTGCATCATGTGAGTTTCAAGGAAAAATCCAGCTGACTCAGCCGACTCGCGTACCATGTCCCACTTGTCCTTGATAATGCCACTCATGATGAGGTAGCCTTCGTCCTTGACCAAACGATAAGCATCCTCTGTCAGATGGATGAGAATATCCGCCAAGATATTGGCTACAATGACATCTGCTTCAATCTCCACCCCCTTGAGCAAATCACCTGCCGCTACATGGATATTTTCCATGCCAGAATTAAGTTCAATATTTTCCTGAGCCACACGAACCGCCACATCATCCAGGTCATAGGCGAAAATTTCCTTGGCACCAAGCAGCGAGCTGGCAATAGAAAGGACACCTGAACCAGTTCCTACATCCAGCACCGTTTCGCCACCACGAAGAACCTGCTCCAAGGCAAAGAGGCTCATCTTGGTGGTTGGATGCGTCCCAGTCCCAAAAGCCATACCAGGATCCAGCTTGATAATCTTTTCTCCCGCAGTTGCCTCATAGTCTGTCCAGGACGGCACAATGGTCAAGTCATGAGTGATGCGAGCTGGCTCATAGTATTTCTTCCAGTTGTCAGCCCAGTCTTCCTCAGCCAAGGCAGTCGTGCCCATCTTGACCTCTCCTAGATCCATAAAATCAGTTAATTCTGCCAGGCGAGCCTGCAAATCTGCCTCAACCACTGCTACATCAACCGTATCAGGATAGTAGGCGGTCACTACGATTTCTTCTTGTTGCTCAACCTCTGGGAAAATCTCACCGAAGCGATCCACATTCCCCACATAGTCCATACTGTCTTCGATCGCAACACCTTGCGCCCCCAGCTCAATCAAGAGATTGGAGACCAGCTCCTCCCCCTCACGCTTCACTGTAACTTTTAACTCTTGCCATGTTTCCATTTTGAATCTTCCTTATTTTTCTTGAATTCCTCAATCACATCTGTGTAGTGTTCTTTCATTGCGCTATGAATCTGCTGTTTAAAAATACCAAACGTAAGATAATAAACAAATAGAACAATTCCTGCTAACAGTATCAGAAACAAAAAATATTCTGAAAATGAAAGTGTTTGATTATTCTCACCTTGTAAAGACAGAACATACAGCAGCCCCCAGATAACAGCCATAGAAATCCCAGCTACTTTCATACCACTCTCTCTCTGCTTCTTTAACTTTAAATATTCCAAATAGATGAATGTAGCTTCTTCTCTAGAATATTGTCCTGTTTTTAGTTTGCGTTTAACTTCCTTGTTTAACGTCGTTGTTGCAATTGCAAAAATCATTTTACTTCCTCCATATAATCCTTCACTCTATCCTGCAACTGGGGTACAACCTTATCTGAGCCAAGAAACTCCTCAACGCTCATCAGTCTATATCCCTGCCCTTCATCACCAAAGACAATCTTGTCAAACTGTTCCTTAGTCAACTTTCCCACTAGAAAAACGGATTTCTTCCCCTCAAAAAGCATACTTGGGTACACCTTGCTCCAAAGCAGGCAATCTTCAGTCAGATGAATTCCTAGTTCTTCGTAAACTTCACGCGCCGCGCACTCAAAAGGACTTTCATCACCTTCTCGTCCGCCACCTGGCAATTCCCAGGTATTAGGGTATGGAATGTTTGCCTTATCATCACGTAAGATAGTTAAGAGCTTATCACCACAAAAGAGGGCAATTTTGCAGCCTGTAAAATCAGAAATTTCTATTTCCATATCAGACTCCTTCGGATAATTCTTTCTCCAACTCTGCTAACCAGTTTTCATAATAGCGTTTCTCATCCCGCACCAAACGGCTAGTCACCATGTTTTGTCTAGCAATTTTTATAGCCTTGTCAGTCTGATCCATATCTTTCTTTACCAGAAATTGATACCAGGCTTGCATTATCTGCGTGTCTGCCATTTTTAGAGATAAGAAGGACTTGACTCCTCGATTACTTGCATATTCCTCTGCTTTCTCATGATCCCTTTCTAGCAAGGCAATTTGAAGAAGGTATAATTGAGAAAGAGTTTGAGACATCGGATTGTCTGTTTTATCTAATAAAAACTGAAAGTGTTTTTTGGCAGTCTCTATCTGACCATCGAATATGAAAACTAGTCCCTGGAAAATCTGAATGCTTTCTGTAAAACTCCCTCTTGCATCCTCATCAACAGGCACGATAAAGTCTTTCAAATCATATTCTTGAGGAGCTAGCAAGGTCTGGGCAGAATGCCTCAACACCAGGTAGGCGTATTTGGTATTTTCAGGATGTTGTAGCAATTCCCAAATTTTTGCTCCATCGGTAATCCCAACTGGCTTAGCATTGATGAGAAGAAAAGATAGATTTAGACAAATCCAAGTAGCTGCAAAATACCAGTTAGCTGTCAAAATTCCATACAATAGGGCCAATAAAATCAAACCAAGATGAACCATCAAGCCTCCTGCAAGCATCAGGATGATTCTTTGATCACTTTCATCTTCTTTTAATCCAATATACTGAGCACCAACATTTTTCAGAACGGCTGTTCGACTCAGATGAAACTTGCCTGACTTTTTGGTCAAAAGAAAGTTTCCTAATCCAAAAGCCACCAGGCGATAGCCTGTCAGGTAACCACAAAATGCATGACCTAGCTCATGAAGGATAAATATCAGATAAATGCTGAGAAAAGTAAATAGATAGCCTGGAATAAAGACTAAAGAAAAATCTAACTCTTTAAAGGCAATCGTCCCAAAAACAAATCCTAGCATCAAAAAAACAAAGGACAGACCAGAAATAAAAGACAAGCCTATTTTCTTCATATACTTTCTCCCCTAGTCTCTAGTATCTCGGATAAGGATAAAACTCTCCTTCTTCCAAGCCGACTTTCCCTTCTTCAAAGACTTCTTGGTTCCATTCCATGACGAACTCTTCTGCTTCTGAGTCTTCCAAAAAGTCCATGAGCGTATCCAGCCCAACCTCTGCAGTGTCTTTGAGGAATAGAGCAAAATAGTTTAAAAATTCACGAGAAAATCCTTTCTTTGGCAGATAAGGTATAACTGTCAAATAGTCTTCCTCATTGACAGTTGACTTAGCAGGGTTGTAAAAGAGTACCGCTTCTTCAAAGAGGATATCGTCTGATGATACCTCTCCGTCCTCGTCCACCATCTCCACACCTGCAGCATTTTGTGCTTCCAATAAAAAACTCACTTCAACTGCATGGTTGCGCTTATCCCAGCTAATCTCAAAGTCAAAGGGAAAGTTCTTGTCCAATTCTTCCTCTAAAACATCTAAAAATCCGTATGTTGCCATTTTGTCCTCTTTCTATGCGACTCTTTAATCGCCCCGATTGCTCGGAAATATGCTAAAATAGATACTACCATCTTACCACATATACATCAGAAAATCCATGTTAGAAAGGACTGCTATGCCAGACAATCTCGCGCTTCGCATGCGCCCAAAAACCATCGACCAGGTCATCGGTCAGGATCATCTGGTCGGATCAGGAAAAATCATCCGCCGCATGGTGGAGGCCAACCGCCTGTCCTCCATGATTCTCTACGGACCTCCGGGTATCGGAAAGACCAGTATCGCCTCTGCCATCGCTGGAACGACCAAGTATGCCTTTCGGACCTTCAATGCCACTGTTGATAGCAAAAAACGTCTCCAAGAAATCGCTGAAGAGGCTAAATTCTCTGGAGGATTAGTCCTATTACTGGACGAGATTCATCGTCTCGATAAGACCAAGCAAGACTTTCTTCTGCCACTCTTGGAAAGTGGACTGGTCATCATGATTGGGGCCACAACTGAAAATCCCTTCTTTTCTGTCACTCCAGCCATTCGTAGCCGTGTTCAGATTTTTGAGTTAGAACCCTTGTCTAATCAAGATGTTAAAGAGGCGATTCAAATTGCTCTAACCGACCCTGAGCGTGGTTTTGATTTCCCAGTTGAGCTAGATGAGGATGCACTGGATTTCATCGCAACCTCTACAAATGGGGACCTGCGTTCTGCTTTTAATTCGCTAGATTTGGCTGTTCTCTCTACTCCCGAGAATGACAAGGGCATCCGCCATATCACACTGGATATCATGGAAAATAGCCTGCAGAGGAGTTATATTACCATGGATAAGGATGGGGACGGTCACTACGATGTCCTCTCAGCCCTACAAAAGTCCATTCGTGGCTCGGATGTCGATGCCAGTCTCCACTATGCTGCCCGCTTGATTGAGGCTGGGGATCTTCCTAGTCTCGCTCGTCGCTTGACCGTTATCGCTTATGAAGATATCGGTTTGGCCAATCCTGAAGCTCAGATCCATACTGTAACTGCTCTAGATGCTGCTCAAAAGATTGGCTTCCCAGAAGCTCGCATTCTCATTGCCAATGTCGTGATTGACTTGGCCCTTTCTCCAAAATCCAACTCAGCCTATGTGGCGATGGACAAGGCCCTTGCTGACCTCAAAACATCAGGGCATTTGCCTATCCCTCGACACCTGCGCGATGGCCACTACAGTGGAAGCAAGGAACTTGGGAACGCCCAAAACTATCTCTATCCCCACAACTATCCTGGAAACTGGGTCAAGCAGGACTATCTGCCAGAAAAAATCCAAAATCACCACTATTTTACTCCAGAAGATACCGGCAAATACGAACGAGCCTTGGCGCAACGCAAGGAAACCATTGATAAATTACGGGACTTGTGAAATCCTTTTCAAAAAAATAAATTTTCCTCTTGATTTTTTTTGAAAAAGTGGTATCATATAAACATAGAAACGCTGTGGTGTACGACTTCACACTTAAGTGTTGACCGACTATTTTTTGTATTATTAGGGAAACAAAAGTCTTCTAACAGCATGTAGGCCGTCTCACACGGAAACAGCTTCAGTTAGAGCGAGTTGCCCACCTGCTTAATTGCGCGGGTTCAATACAAACCGTGAAGTTTCGGCACCAATACAGCTTTTTCTTTGCCTCCTTAGCTCAGTTGGTAGAGCAGT